>CAYRAE010000182.1:0-7326 GCA_964422175.1 uncultured Luteitalea sp.
GGCGGCATCGTGGAATGGGGTGTCGATCTGCCCCCGCAGGACCCGCACCACCGGCACTTCTCGCACCTCTTCGGCCTGCACCCCGGCCGCCAGATCACCGCCGACGGCACGCCGGCGCTGTGTGCCGCCGCGCGCCGCTCCCTCGAATCGCGAGGAGACGATGGCACCGGCTGGTCGCTGGCGTGGAAGATCAACGCGTGGGCGCGGCTGCGCGACGGTGCGCATGCGCACACGCTCGTCGGCCGGCTCTTGCGACTCGTCGAAACCACGACCGTCCAGATGTCGAATGCGGGCGGCCTCTACGCCAACCTGCTCGACGCGCATCCGCCCTTCCAGATCGACGGCAACTTCGGCGTGACGGCAGGCGTCGTGGAGATGCTCGTGCAGAGTCATGCGGGCTGCATCGATCTGCTGCCGGCACTGCCTCCGGCGTGGCCTGATGGCGAGGCGCGCGGCCTGCGCGCCCGCGGCGGCTTCGAGCTCGACCTGACATGGCGCGACAGCGCCGTGCAGAAGGTCGTCCTCCGCTCGCGCCTCGGCGGCATCGCCAGGCTGCGGAGCGCTGTTCCCCTGCGCCATGACGGACGCACGCTGACACGCGCGCCGGGCCCTGTCGACAACCCCTTCTATCGCCAATGGCTCAGAGACATCGTTCTTCGGAATGGAGGCCAGGGGCTTCAGCCCCTGGCACTCGCACCCACGTACGACGTCGCCACATCCGCCGGCCGCGAGATCGTGCTGGAGCGCACGCCATGAGACTCATCTCCGCACTCGTACTCGCCCTCACCACGGGCGTCCTCGCGCAGCCGACGACGCTGGACGAGGACCTCGCACGACCGATCCTGGCGAGCGGGCAGACACGCGTCGACACGCAGGTCTGGCTCGCATCGAAGGTGCCCGTCTTGCGCGTGCCCACCGACCGCGCGGCGTGGGAGCGCGACTCCGCGCGTCTGCGCCAGCGGATTCTGGACGAGGTGGTCTATCGCGGTACGGCACGAGAGTGGCGCGCTCAGACGGTCCGCGTCGAATCGTTCGGCGAGATCCCCGCCAACGGTTACCGCGTGCGCAAGATTCGCTTCGAGGCCGTACCCGGCCTGCACGTACCCGCGCTCGTCTACGAGCCCGTTCCCGCGCCTACGACACCCACGCCCGTCGTGATCAACGTGAACGGCCACGAAGGCACAGGCATGGCCAACACGTACCACCAGGCGCGCTGCATCAACCTCGCACGCAAGGGTCTCTACGCGATCAACGTGGAATGGATCGGCCAAACACAACTGGCCACCGAGGGTCTTCAGCACTACAGGATGAACCAGCTCGACCTCGTGGGCACGCCAGGCCTCGCGGTGTTCTACGAGTCGCTGCGCCGCACGGTCGACGTCGCCGTCGCGTTACCACATGCTGACGCATCTCGCATCGCCGTGACGGGACTGTCTGGCGGCGGATGGCAGACGATCATGCTGAGCGCGCTCGACACGCGCGTGGCGCTGGCCGCGCCGGTGGCGGGGTATTCCAGCTACGTCACGCGCACGCAGTGGCCTGATCGGGATCTCGGCGACTCGGAGCAGACACCGTCGGATCTCGCCGCGCTCGCCGACTACACGCACCTCACGGCGATGATGGCGCCCCGCGCGCTGCTGCTCACGCACAACGCGAAGGATTCGTGCTGCTTCCGCGCCGATTACGCGCCGGGGCCCCTGCTGCAGCAGGCCCGGCCGGCCTTCGCACTGCTCGGCGTCGGCGATCGCCTCGCGTACCACGTCAACCACGACGAGGGCCACAACTACGAACGCGACAACCGCGAAGCGTTCTATCGCTTCCTCCACACGCGCCTGCTCGACTCGCGTCCTGACTTCGATCCGACCGAGATCGACGTCTCGGCCGACATTCGCGATCTCGCGACGCTCGCGATTCCGGTGCCGGCCGACAACGCCGACTTCCGCACGCTCGCGCGCGGCATCCTGGCGTCGCTCCCGGCGCCGCCACCGCCGACACGCGAGCGCCTGCAGGCGCTGGTCAGGGCTCCGCGGCTCGACGCGCGCGCCGTGCAGGCCGGGACATCGACGTCCGCCACGCGATGGACATTGCACCTCGATCACTGGACGGTGCCCGTGACGGAATTCGCGCCGGACGCGCCGCGCGGGACCACGCTGCTGCTCGCCGACACCGGCCGCGCGTCGGCCGGCGCCGACGTGCGCGCACTCGTAAGTGCCGGGCAACGCGTCGCGGCGATGGATCCGTGGTACGTCGGCGAATCGGCGCTCGGGTCGCGCGACTTCCTCTTCGGTCTCCTGGTCTCGGCGCTCGGCGAGCGTCCGCTCGGCGTGCAGGTCGGGCAGGTGACGGCGGCTGCCCGGTGGCTGAGGACACGCGACGGCGCTCCGGTGACGATCGTCGCGCGCGGACCGCGGACGAGCCTCGTCGCGCTCGTGGCCGCGGCGCTCGAACCCGACGCCATCGCCGGCGTCAGGACGCACGAGAGCTGGGCGACGCTGCGCGAGGTGCTCGACCGCAACGTTTCCGCGCAGCAGATGCCGGAGATGTTCACGTTCGGGCTGCTCGCCGAGTTCGATATCCCGCAGATCGCGCACCTCGTCGCGCCGCGGCCTGTCGTCGCAGACTGACGTGCTACGATGAGCGGTCTGCGCGCCCGTAGCTCAGCTGGATAGAGCGTCGGCCTTCGAAGCCGCAGGTCGGGGGTTCGACTCCCTCCGGGCGCGCCACTCGGTGCCGCACCACGTTCAGACTGCGATGTTCAGAATCACGAGTACCGCTCCGTCCCGGTCCGCGATGTCGCGCCTCCGTCGGGGTGGCGTGATCGCGGCCGCGTGTTTCCTGCTGTCGGGCTCCACCGTGCGTGACGCGCACGGTCAGGACACGACGAGCCTGCTCGATGCGCTGTCCGATCTCGGCGACAACGATCAGGCGTCGCGCGATCAGTTCGCGCAGCCGCACGACGCGCGTCGCGCCAACGTGATGGGCGCCGTCGGGGACTCCTTCCGCCTGCTGTCTATGCAGCACGGCGTGCGCGTCGCGTTCCAGACCAAGACACGCCGCGAGCTCGGCGGGCCGTTCCTGAAGGACTACCAGCAGTCGATCCGCATGCCGCGCACGTGGGAAGACGGCGACGGCTGGGTCGTGAACTACCTCGGACATCCCTCGCAGGGCGCCACGTCGGGCTGGGTGTGGATTCACAACGATCCCGGCGCCGAGCACGTGAAGCTCGGGCTCTCGCGCAAGTACTGGACGAGTCGCGCGCGCGCGTTCGCATGGAGCGCGGTGTACAGCACGCAGTTCGAGATCGGTCCGTACAGCGAAGCGTCGATCGGCAACGTCGGCCTCGACCCGCGCACGGTCGGGTGGACCGACTACGTGACGACGCCTGTCGGCGGGTTCGCGATGATCGTCGCCGAGGACGCGATCGATCAGCACCTCATCTCGCGTCTCGAACGCAGCACGGACAAGCGCGCGCTCCGCGCGGTGTATCGATCGTTCTTCACGCCCAACCGCGCCATGGCGAACCTCGCCAGCGGGCGATGGCCGTGGTACCGCGCGACGCGGGGCCTCGACGAGGCGAGCGCCGCGCGCGCGCGTCAGCGCAGGGCGAAGGCCACGACCGCATCGGAGATGGCGCCGGACGAGAATCTGCCCCCACCGCCTGCCGCCACCACCAGGAACTGACGTCCGCTCGCGCCGCGATACGTCACGGGCGTGCCATGCGCGCTCGCAGGAAGATCGGCGCGCCACACCTCGCGTCCCGTCGCCACGTCGAATGCCCGCAGCCGGCTGTCGATCGCCCCGCCGATGAACGCCAGTCCACCACCGGTGACGATCGCGCTGCCGAGATTGGGCGTGCCGGTGCCCGTGATGCCCTGCGCTTCGAGTGAGGGCATGTTGCCGAGCGGCACCTGCCACGCGATCGTGCCCGTGCGGAGATCGATCCCGTTCAGTCGTCCCCACGGTGGTGCCTGACACGGGAGTTTCCGGCTGTCCCAGAAGCGCCCGTACGCGCCGAGCGCGCCGCCGCGCACGTACGGCACCGGACTGCCGGCTGGTGCAGGCACCATGTGCGCGATCGCGCCGACCTCGTTCGTGTTCACGACGAGCATCGACGATGACTGATCGACGGCACCGCCCGACCATGTCGCCCCGCCCATCGTTCCCGGGAACAGCAGTGTGGGCGTGAGGCCTGGCGGCGTGTAGAGGCCGCCGCTCGTCACGCTGTCGAACAGCCGCTCGCATTCCGCACGCGATTCCGGCGTCACGCGCGTGATGTCGTCGCGCGTGACCGGCGTGGTGCGCACGAGTGGCGCCGGTGCGATCGGGAACGGCTGCGTCGGCGACGTCTCTTCGCCGGGGACCTCGCTTCTGGGCACCGCACGTTCCTCGATGCCGTAGATCGGCAGTCCTGTCTCTCGCTCGAAGGCGAAGATGAGCCCCATCTTCGTGAGCTGGATCACCGCCGGCACCGTGCGTCCGTTGCGCGGGATGTCGGCGAGGATCGGCTGCGCGGGGAGGTCGTAGTCCCAGATGTCGTGGTGGACCAGCTGCTGATGCCAGCGGCGTACGCCCGTTGTCGCGTCGAGGGCGACGAGCGAATTGGCGAAGAGGTTGCGGCCCTTGCGATCGCCGCCGTAGAAGTCGTACGCCGCCGATCCGATCGGCAGGAACAGCAGGCCGCGATCGTGATCGATCGCCATCGACGACCATACGTTGACGCCGGTACGGCGCTGCCAGCCGTCGCGCGGCCACGTCTCGTGGCCGTACTCGCCTGGACGCGGCACCGTCCGGAAGCGCCACACTTCCCTGCCGGTGCGCACGTCGAACGCGCGGATGTCGCCCGCCGGTCCCTGTGGCCGCTCTTCAGGAGCGAGTGCGCCGGTGATCACGAGATCGCGAAAGATCACAGCCGGCGACGTCATGGAGTACGCCTCACCCGCGCGTGCGTCGACGCCCGGCCGGAGATCGATCGCGCCGCCGGTGCCGAAGCTGCGACGAAGCGTGCCCGTGGCGGCATCGATCGCGATCAGCCTGCCATCACACGTCCCCGAGAAGATCGTGCGCATCGTCGCGCGGTCGTGGCCGACGGCGGGCCAGATAGCGACGCCACGATGCGAGTCGTAGCAGCGCTTCGCCTTGCCGGCCTGCGGGTCGTGCCGCCATCGCAACGCACCCGTCTCGCCGTCGAGCGCGACGACGATGCTGGAGGCAGTAGTGAGGTAGATGGTGCCGCGCGACACGATGGGGCGTGTCTGGACGCCGGGAACCTGCCCCTTCGGCGTGGGCCCCTGACCGCCGCTGAAGTCGCCGGTGTGATGCGTCCACGCCGGCGCGAGCCGCGCGACAGTCGTGAGGTCGATGTCGGCTAGCGGACTGTAGCGCGCGCTGTCGTCGACGCCCGCCGAGACAGGCGATTGCGAGAAGAGGGTTGCCGTGATGCCGCACGCCACGCCCGCCGCGGCGAACCCATGCCAGATGATTGAGCGCACGAGGCGCAGTATGGATCGGAACTCGTGGCTCGGCGCTTGCGGCTTGCGGCTTGCGGCTTGCGGCTTACGGCTTACGGCTTACGGCTTACGGCTTACGGCTTACGGAAAGGGTAAAGGACGGGCGACGCACCTTCCGGCTCCCGAAGGTGTAGCCGCCGGACTTCGTCCGGCGGCCCACGTCTCGCGTCCCGCTCGCGTCTACCCGCCTGTCGCATCTTCGACGACGTGGCGTACGCGCCTGGCGGTACGCGTCGCGGCAGACGCCGCGGCGTCGACCGCCTCCTCCGCCGACCGCGCGGCATCGCCGACATGTGCACTCACATCGTCCTGGAAGTCGTGTACACGAGCGGAGAGCCGCTGCCCGCGCTCGCGCACGGTATCGCACACGGTGTCGTAGCCGTCGCGCAGCCGGCGACGCGCTCGGTGTGCGCCTGACGCGAGTTCGTGCCGGATCTCGCTGCCCTGACGGGGCGCGAAGAGCAGCGCAAGGACGCCGCCAACGGCGGCGCCGGTCATGAGTCCGATGAGGAGCGCATTGGTGGAGCGCATGCCGTCACGGCACTGCATGGAGTCGTTCATGTGATTGTCCTCCCTGGATCGTGCCCCCGCGCTCGGCGATCGCGCACGGGTGGCCACGTACATCACGACTCGTGTGGGTGCAAGGCTCCTGCCACCGGCGTCACATGCCAGGGCGTGCACGACGCGGCCCGAAATGCCGCGAAATCGCGTACGAATGCGCCAGTGGCTGCGCGCCATCCCGTGAATCGCGCCGCTCGGCGTACCGCGGGGTGTGCGTCCACCTGCATCAGAAGCGAACACCTGTACGCACTTTTTCGCGAGCCGACAGCACGGCTGCGGCGGGTTGGGGCGTGATGGGGATGTGTGGTATCGTTCGGGGTCGCGCCTCGCTCCCCGCGAGACGCTGTGTGGGCCGGTAGCTCAATTGGCAGAGCAGCAGACTCTTAATCTGCGGGTTGAAGGTTCGATTCCTTCCCGGCTCACCACCTAACTCCTTGGCAGTCAATAACTTGCACTGACGAGTCTGCCTCGTCTCCACAATGTCTCCACGCCGAGGCCCAATATTGGCTCTGAGCGCGGATGGAAACTGTCGAATTTCGGGCTGTTCTCGCAGATCGGCGGCCGGTTGAAGGAACCTGTCCTTCCCGGAGGCTGACGACGTGTCTGCCCGGGTATCCTAGGCATATCGCGTGAGGGGGATCTCTATGACCACGAAGGAACAGGTTCGAGCGCTCCTGGATCGACTGCGTGACGACGTCACGCTCGAGGACGTGCAGTACCATCTCTACGTCGCCCAAGCCCTCGAGCGTGCCGACGCCGACGAGGCCGCAGGCCGCGTCATCCCGCACGCGCAGGTCGCAGAGGAGCTGCGGCGGAAGTGGCTCCTCGGACGCGAGCAGTAGTCTGGACGCACGCGGCGCGTCTGGCACTGGACGACGTCCTCGACGAGATCGCGGCGACCTCGCCCAGCGGCGCCCTGGCCGTCGTCAGTGAGGCGCTCGAGGCAGCTGACAGCCTGACAACCTTCGCAGAGCGCGGACGCATCGTACCGGAGCTGGAAGACCGCGCCGTGCGCGAGCTGCTCGTCCGGCGCTATCGGCTGCTGTATCGCGTGCGCGACGACTGCGTCGTCATCCTCGCCTTCGTGCACGTCGCAAGAGACTTCGAGACGTGGCGCAACGAACGCATGCCACGTCTCGACGAATAGCGCTTACCGGGAGCAGTCGTGGAGAATCGCTGCATCTTCTGCGATGGCCATCATTTCGTAAGCTTCCCCAGTCCATAGACACTCCCTTGGTAGACTGCCGCCCATCAGGAG
>CAYRAE010000183.1:0-7298 GCA_964422175.1 uncultured Luteitalea sp.
CGCGCAGGCCAACGACGCCGACGCCAGACGGCAACTGCGCGAGATCAGTACGCGATTGACGATGAAGTAGACGCGTCATCGCCGGCGCTGCGCACGTGGGGGCAAACGTACTGGTCGCGTGTGCACCCGTTCAACCATGCGGGCGGCTACGTCAACTTCATGATGGACGACGAGCCCGCGGATCGGCTGGCGATGACCGTACGGCGACAATCTCGCGCGGCTGGCGCGGATCAAGGCGGCGTACGACCCGACGAATCTCTTCAGGGTGAATCAGAACATCGGCGCTCGGGGCACGAGCGGGCGACATCCTTCGTCTCGTCGTCGGCGAACACCTCCGGCTGTCGCTCGCCGGCATCGTCATCGGACTCACGTTGAGCACCGTCGGCGCAAAGGCCCTGTCGTCGTTCCTCTTCGGGCTGACGGTGCGCGACGTCACGGTGTTCGTGGGCGGGGCCTGCGTGTTGTGCAGTGTGGCGCTCCTGGCCACGTACGTTCCGGCGCGACGAGCCGCACGGCTCGATCCACTGCGAGCCTTGCGGCACGAGTAGCGCGGCAGGCCACGGCGATGCGTCGCCGCGGACGCTCTATTTGACAATCAAATAGTCAGAGTGATACTCCAGTCCTGTCGTGGCGGCGAAGGAACCGGACAAGACCGACGTCCTCCAGGGCACGCTCGATCTCATGGTGCTGCAGACCATGTCGGCACTCGGGCCGCTCCACGGGTACGCCATCGCCTCGCGGCTGGAGCAGGTGTCGAACGGGCACCTGCAACTCAACATGGGCACGCTGTATCCCTGCCTCATGCGGCTCGAACAGCAGGGCCTCGTGCGCGGCACGTGGGACGTGACCGAGAGCAACAGGCGCGCGCGGTTCTACGCGATCACGGCGGCCGGTCGCCGGCGGCTGACCGCCGAGAAGACGCGGTGGGATCGCATGGTGTCGATCATGCGGACATTGCTCGAGGAATCGTAGGAGACACGTCCATGGCGAGCATCCGAGCGTGGTTCGTCCGTCTGTGGGGTGCGCTCCGGGGGACAGCGCGCGACGCCGACATGGAAGAGGAACTCCGGTTCCACCTCGAGCTGGCCACCGAGGAGATGCAGCGCCGCGTCGGCGACGGTCACGATGCCGCCAGGCTCGCTCGCGTCCGTGCCGGCGGCGTCTCGCAGGCGATGCACGCCCTTCGCGATCAGCGCGGCCTGCCGTGGATCGCCGACTTCGCGCAGGACGTGCGTCACGGCCTCCGCGCAATGATGCGGACGCCGGCGTTCACGGCCGTGGCCTGCATCACGCTCGCGCTGGGGATCGGCGCGAACACGGCCATCTTCAGCCTGGTCAACGTGCTGATCTGGCGCGACCTGCCCGTGCGCGATCCGGGCAGCCTGGTGCAGCTCACCTGGCAGTACCCCGGCGACCCTCCGCTGCACGCGTTCTTCACGCAGGACTACGAACGATATCGCGATCAGAACGACGTGTTCTCCGATCTGATCGGCACCGCGCCTGTCATCGTCGAGGCCGCGGCCGGATCGGATCCGCTGAACACGGAGTGGGTCACGGGTAACTTCTTCACGGGGCTCGGCGTGCGGCCGGCGCTGGGTCGCCTGCTCGATCCATCGGATAGCGCATCCGGACGAGAGCCTGTCGCGGTGATCAGCTGGCGCTACTGGAAGAGTCGATTCGGCCTCACTCCGACAGCCCTTGGGGCACGAGTCGACGTGGCCGGCGTCACCGCGCAGATCGTCGGTGTCGCGCCACGTGCGTTCACCGGCGTCTTCACTGGCTACGCGACGGACGTCTGGATACCCGCGAGCGCGGCTCCCCCCAACAGCCGGCAGGCCGGCGGCTTCATGCTGATGGCGCGGCTCCGTGACGATGTGTCCATCGAGCGCGCGACGGCGCCGATGCGCGTCCTCGATCGACCGCGGATCGAGGGACTGGGCCAGCGCGATCCGCAGTGGCTCACCGTGACGCTCGACGTCGAACCGGCGCGCTCGGGGTTCTCGACACCGCTGCACCAGCAGTTCGGCCGGCCGCTACTGATGGTGATGGCGCTCGTCGGCGCGCTGCTGCTCCTCACGTGCGCCAACGTCGGCAGCATGCTGCTGGCGCGCGCCACGGCGAGACAGCGCGAGATGGCGGTTCGCGCGTCTCTCGGCGCGACGCGCTTTCGCATCGTGCGCCAGGTATTGGCCGAATCACTGCTGCTGTCGCTGGCAGGTGGTGCGCTCGGCATCGCCGGTGCGTACGTCTGCGCCAACGCACTTGTGCGAATCATGGCGTCCGGAACGCGCGTGATCGGCGCGCAGCCCACGATCGACATCCCCATCGATGGCATGGTCCTTCTGTTCACCGTGGCCGTCACGTCGATCGCGGCGCTCCTCTTCGGCCTGGCGCCCGCGTGGCTGGCCTTCGCGTCGGCCCCGATGTCGACCATGCGCGTGACGAGCGGCACGAGCCAGTCACGCTCAGGGCGGCTGTTCGGGAGCGGACTCGTCATCACGCAGGTGGCCGTGTCTCTCGGGCTCATGAGCGTGGCGGGGCTGTACGTCCAGCACCTCTCGAACCTTCGCAATCGAGACCTCGGCTTCGATCGCGCGTCGGTCCTGCTCGTGCGGCTGAACCCCGCGCAAGTGCCGCCGGAGCGCGCACAACTCGCCCAGTCGTACCTGCAGGTGCTGCAGCGGTTCGAGGCGATTCCAGGTGTGGAGTCGGCGACGGTGAGCGGCATGACGCCGATTTCCGGTGCCGCCGGCAGCCGCTTCGTCACTGTCGACGGCTTCGACGAACCTGACGCTGCCCGTCGACGCGTGATGCTCAACACCGTCGCGCACGGCTATTTCGACACGTACGGCACGCCGTTGATCGCTGGGCGCGATTTCCGGCCCGCGGACGAGGGGTCGGCGCGCGTCATCATCGTGAACCAGGCCATGGCGCGACACTACTTCGCGCGACAGGATCCGATCGGACGAACGGTGCGCCTCGAAGGCGACTCGCAGCCGCACGAGATCGTCGGCGTGGTCGCAGACGCGAAGTACGCCGACCTCCGGATCCCCGCGCCGCCCACGGCCTACCTGTACGCGTTCCAGCAGGATCGCCTGCCTGCCTCGTTCGCGTTTCGCACGCATGCGCCGACGACGACCGTCGCGGCCGATGTGCGCCGGATCGTCGCCGACGACATGCACGGCGCGTCGATCCACTCGATCACCACGCTCACCGATCAACTCGACGCCTCCATCGTCCCCGAGCGACTGATGGCGACGATGTCGGGCTTCTTCGGCGGTGCCGGACTGCTGCTCGCGGCTGTCGGACTCTACGGCCTGCTGTCGTACACGGTGGTGCGGCGCACGAACGAGATCGGGATCCGCATGGCGCTGGGCGCGACGCGGCGTGACGTGACGCGGATGGTGCTGAAGCAGGCGCTCACGCTCACGTGTCTCGGGTTGTGCGTCGGGGGTCCGCTGGCGTTCGGCCTCGCACGACTCGCGGCACGTCTCATGGACGGCATGCCGACGGACACATCCAGCACCATCATCGTCGCCGTGGGCATGATGCTCGCCGTCACGCTGATCGCGGCGTACGTGCCGCTGCGCCGCGCCATCCGCGTGGAGCCCGTCGTCGCGCTTCGCTCCGAATGACGCGCGCTACCGACGGTCGCGTCTTGACACTTCCTCGATGATCTCGATCCAGAACTGCAGCGTCAGATCCTCACGTTCCGGTCTGCCGAACTTGTATCGAAGTTCATCACGGTACCGGTGTTGAAGCGTGACGATGTCGAGTCCGATCTGTGACGCGATCGACTCGACGTCGGACCTGTCGCGATCGTTGTTCCTCGCGAGCTTCGCCAGGACGAGATCGTGTCGTTCGAGCACCTGGATCCGAAGACGTCCGAACGAGCCGCCAAGCACAGGAATCAGACGCTCCTCGTAGTCATCCGGAACGTCGGCCACGGGTCACGACATCGATGTACACTTCGTGCCGCGCGTGCAGCACGCTGCCATGGCCGGCGAGCCTGGCGATGTCGAGAAGGGCCGCCCCCTTGCTCTCGATCACGTCGATGTCCGCTGTCGGGCGCGTCAGACCATAGCATTCGGCAACGACGAACCCACCGAGGCAATGGAGTTCGGTAGGCACGCTCAGCGCCTCGTCGAGTTCACGCAGGAATGATCGCCATGGCTCGCGCAGGGGCTCAGAAGGCATGTGTGAGCTCGCGTGCGTTCATCGTGCTGAGAACGTTCCAGCGCGCGGCGCCAGCAGGGCGATGCGTGCGCAGCCAGCGGCGCTCGGCAGCCGTCATGGACTCGCGAAACGCGTCCTCTCGCTGGAGCCGAGACCCGTCGAGCGCGCGCTCCTGCACGAGCAGCGTGCGGGCGATGTCATGCTCACCGCGAAGCTCTGCCAGTTCGCGAGCAACACACAACACGAAGCCGAGCCGGTTCTGGATGTCGTGCAGCTTCGCCTGCTGCAGAAGCCATGGCCATTCCAGGTTCGGGTACCGGACGACCAGCCATGGCAGCGCCTCGAGGACCCGTGCGTCGACGTCGGGGCTGCGAAGGACTCGCAGGAGCAGTTCGGCAGGATTGAGCGCCTTGCGGGCGCGCAGGTACGCGAAGCCCGCGTAGCCGAGCGCACCAAGCGCTCTCGAAGCATCGTGAGGCTTCAAAGGCGCCACGGTTGTGCCGACCGGCAACTCGCTCGGCGGGAGCTCGAGGATCTTGACGAGCGTTTCCGCCAACTGCCGTGTCAGATGGCGGCGCCCACGCTCCAACTGACATACGTAGGCCTGAGACACACCGAGCCGGGCCGCGAGGACCACCTGCGTCCATCCGCGCGCACGCCGTGCCTGCCTGAGGTCGGAACCGGTCACGACACACAATATAACATAGGTAGCTATATTATAGACTAAAAAGACGCATCCTCGTTGGTGTCCCTCGCCGCGCAGTCTGCGTGGAGCCCGTCGCCGCCTTCGCTCAGAGTGACGCGTGCGATGCCCGTGTCGTCTATCTCTGCGGCGTCCCCTGCTCGAGCGCGCGGAGCTTCGCCACCCTGGTCGTGCTAGACCGCGCGCGGCGGCCGGTCGACGCCGCCCCACAGGTTCACGGTGCCCAGCTCTTCACGGCCACACGCCTTCAGGTGAAGGAACAGTTGCGTGCGGTACGCGGCGCAGCCGCCGAACACCAGGCTCACGAAGAACTGTCCGCGCGAGCTCGGCCCCGTCATCATCGTGATCTGCTCACGCATCTGCTCGTCGGTGACGTCGGCGAGGAGTCTGGCGTAGAGATCGTGCTGGGCGGCGATGGCCGTGGTCACCTGCGCGAGATCCATGGCGCTGGCGCGCGCGGTGGCGGCCGTCCACGACTCACGATCGAAGGCGCCGTTCTTCCCGGCCTCGATGAGTGACGGCCCCATCATCACCAGGTAGCGGAGCAGCTCGATGGTGCTGCGCTGTTTCGGCGTCGGCCGGTAGTCCAGGCTGGTGAGGTCGATCTTGGTGATGAGGTGCAGCAGGATGCGGACCTCGTTCTGCAGCAGCGTGACGAGCTCGGAGTTGGTGAGGACCATGAGGTTCCTGGTGGTGCGTGTATCGCGGAGCGACAGGGGCGCGACGCGCTGATCGGATCCGCTCCTACGCGAGTGCGAGGTTCAGGTTCTCGATGGCTTCGTCGATCTCGGCGGGGCTCTTGTAGCCCACGGTGACGCAATCGACGCCGGCGTTCCTGAACGCGAAGCGCATGGCTTTCCGGCGGTCCTCGCGGCCGAACGCGCCTTCGCCCACCAGCTTCATCGCGACGACGCCCATCCCCTGCTTCCGCACCTCGTGTACGTGCGAGACGACTTCGGGGACGTTGCCGAGTCCCTGCGTCGCGTAGTCCTCGGCGTCCATGCTCTTGCCGGTGTGGTTCACGCGAATCATCGCGACGTCGAGCCACGGATTGCCAGGGACTCGCCGCAAGGCCGGCAATCCGTGCACCGACGCACCATGACCGAGCACGACCTTTCGCGACTGCACGTCGAGAATCGCGTCCTGCCAGCGCGCGGTGTCTGTCGGCCACGTCGCGGTGTGCTGCCAGTGCAGCAGCATGATGTCGAAGTACTCGGTGTTGGCGAGACGACGGAGCTCGTCGAACTTCTGCTGCGGATCGACGCCGTCGCGCGTGGTCACCTTCGACATGATCTGGTAGGTGTCGCGCGGGATGCCCTTCAGCGCGACGCCGAGCATGCGGTGCATGTCTCCGTACGACTCGGCCGTCTCGAAGAAGCGGACGCCGTTGTCGTAGGCGTGACGCACGAGTCGCGTGAAGCCGTCCTGTCCGAGGTCACGCTGGACGCGCCCGCTGAAGCTGCCGGTACCGAACGCCAGTCGCGTGACCTTGACGCCAGATCGACCGAGCGTCACGACGTCCGTCGCGCTCCGCCGCCGGGCGCTGACCGACAGCGAGCCGGTCGCGGCCAGGGTGCCGGCGGCAAGGCCGGTCTTCAGGAATGCGCGTCGCGTGAAAGGCGCCATCGTTCGTCCCTCCTGTTCGGAATGGGCGAATGGTACCAGAGCTCAGCGCGCGTCGCCGATGAGGTGAACCACGATCGATCGCGTGTGCGGCGAGGTCCGGTGCTCCCAGACGTAGATGCCCTGCCATGTGCCGAGGCACAGTCGCCCATCGGCCACCGGCACACTCAGGTTGACCGTCGTGAGCGCGGTCCTGATGTGCGCGGGCATGTCATCGTCTCCCTCCACCGTGTGGACGAAGAGCGCGTCGCCATCGGGCACCAGGCGCGCGAAGAACCGCTCGAAGTCGCGCCTGACGTCGGGATCGGCGTTCTCCTGAATCAGGAGCGACGCCGAGGTGTGCTGGAGATGGAGCGTACATAGGCCGGTGCGTATGCCCGAGTCCGCGACGCGCGTCTGCACGTCGCGCGTGATCTCGTAGAACCCGCGCCCGCGCGTGGCCACCGTCAGCCGTTCGAGTGTTTGACTGACCATCAGCGCGGAGTCGCGTGCTGGCGGAGGTATTCCTGCACGGCGTCGGGCGGTGTCGAGATGTAATGGAACGCTTCCGCATAGGGGATGCCGTGCGGGGCGCCGGCGTCGCGGTCGCGATCGAGGACGAACTGGCGGATGTACTCGCGGTTGGCGGTCCTGTCGTCCTCGCCCAACAGCGGAAGGCGACGTCCTTCGGCCGCGAGCCGGGCGCGAAGCCGCTGTCCGCTCTCTCCGGCCGGTCCCTGCGCCGTGTTCTCGAGGTTCACGTCGATCTTGCGCTCCACCCACGGGCCGATGTCGACGATGCGATTGACGCGCTGCT
>CAYRAE010000184.1:0-7296 GCA_964422175.1 uncultured Luteitalea sp.
GCACGCTCCCTCGGGTGGCGAGCTCGGCAGGGACGTTCTCGCTCGAAGGTGCGCTCGCCGCGCGGCCGGACGTCGCGCTGTTCACGCTCGGACACGGGCCCACTGACGCGCAGGTGAAGCAGCTCGAATCGGCGGGCATCGCCGTTGTCTTCATCGACTTCTTCACGCAGCCGGCGGCGAACCTCGAACGCAGCCTGCTGGTGCTCGGCACCGTCGTCGGGCGCGAGACGCAGGCGCAGGCCTTCGTGGCGTATCGCCGCGAGCACGTCGCGCGCATCAGGGATCGCGTGGCCGCGTCGAAGGCGCCGCGTCCGAAGGTCTTCGTCGAGGCGCACGCCGGGATGTCCGCCGAGTGCTGCAACTCGCTCGGCAAGGGCAACGTGGGCGACTACGTCTCGCTCGTCGGCGGCCACAATATCGGCGCCGACGTGATTCCCGGCGCGTTCGGCCGGCTCAACGTCGAGTACGTGCTCGCGCAGAACCCCGCCGTCTACATCGCGACGGGTGGGCCGCACCTCGAGAAGACGGGTGGACTCGTGGTCGGCCCGGGGTACTCGACCGAGCGCGCGCGTGCGTCGCTCGGGGCGATCACGCAGCGGCCCGTGCTCTCGCAGCTAGGCGCCGTGAAGGCCGGGCGCGTGTACGGCCTCTCGCACCAACTGCTCAACTCACCGCTGGATCTCATCGCCGTCGAGGCGCTGGCGGTGTGGATTCGCCCGGATCTGTTCAAGGACCTCGACCCGTCTGCCACGCTCGCCGAGGTCAACCGCCGCTTCCTGGCGTTCCCGATCGAGGGTGAGCAATGGGTGGCGCTGCGCTGACAGCCCACGCACACATGCCCTCGTTCATCCTCTGGAGACTCACAATGACCGATAACACCTCGTCTTCTTCGCTGCGCGGCCGCCTGGTCCGCATATCGGCTGCCATGGCCATCACCTCCTTTGCCCTCACCGCCGCCGCGTCGGCGCAGGCGCCTGCGCGACCGCAGGGACCGCCCGCCGCAGAGGCACCGGCCGTGCCGCCTCGTCCGCTCGTGAAGCCCGCCAAGCCGTCCGTCGTGAAGACGTCGAAGGCTGGCGCCGGCGTGTACGAGCTCGCCGCCAGCCCCAGCACCGGCATCGTCTACGTGGCGGCCGTGGGCAAGCGTGGGGAGGAAGGTGGCGCGAAGATCCTCGGCCTCGACGAGAAGACCCTCGAGGTGAAGAAGACGATCGACGTGAGCGCCGCCCCGGCCTATGGCGTGGGCATCAACGACAAGACGCAGAAGCTGTACACGACCAACACGCGCAACGGCAACGTGTCGGCCATCGATCTGAAGACCGGGCAGACCGTGGCGACGATCGCGCTCGAAGGCTCGCCCAAGGCGCACGTCTTCCGCGCGCTGGTCGACGAGAGCAGGAACGTCATCTACGTCTCCGAGACGGCCGGCCGCGTGTGGGTGATCGACGGCGCGACGGACACGCTGGTGGGGACGATCGAAGGCGTGGGCAAGACGACCGTGGGTCTGGCACTCGACTCGGCTCGCAACCAGCTCTTCGCCGCCAACCTCGGCTCGCAGGACGTCGCCGTGATCGACCTTGCGACGAAGACGGTGACCTCGCGCATTCCCGTCGAGGGCGGTCGTCCGACGCAGATTGCCTACGACGCGAAGACGCGCCGTCTCTTCGTGGCCAACCAGCAGACGGGTGACGTCGCCGTGCTCGACGTCGCGGCAGGGAAGCAGATCAAGTCCATCCCGACCGGCGCGGGCGCGCTCGGCATCGGGTTCAGCCCGGCGAAGAATCGCGTCTACGTGGCCAACCGCATGGCGGGCACCGTCTCGATCATCGACGCCGCGAAGCTCGAGGTGATCGAGGACGTCGAGGCCGGAACGCTGCCCAACACCGTGTCGATCGACACGAAGACCAACCGCGTGTTCGTCACCAACAAGGCCAAGGGCGCCCCGCGTGGCTCCACGGAACCGGCGCCCGAAGACGAAGGCGGCGACACGGTGACGCTCATCGTCCAGTGAGTCTGGCGTGAATCGAGCGATCGTCAGGCAGGTCTGGCCGGAGGCATTCGCCGAACGATATCGAGCCGCGGGGTACTGGCGCGGCGAGACGTTCGGCGGATGGCTGCGCGAGCGGGCGCACGCACACCCGGATCGCCTGGCGATCGTCGGCGGTGACACGCGGTGGACGTACGGCGAACTCGACGCGCTGGTCGATCGCCATGCGTGCGGATTCCTCGACAAGGGGATCGCGCCGGGCGACCGTGTGCTCGTGCAACTGCCGAACGTCGCGACGTTCTTCCCCGTCGTGTTCGGGCTGTTCCGCGCCGGCATCCTGCCCGTCTTCTGCCTGCCGGCCCACCGCGACACGGAGATCGCGCACTTCGCGCGCGTTGCCGAGGCGGTGGGCTACGTCGGCATCACGCGATGGGCCGGCTTCGAGTACGGGCCGATGGTGTCGGCCGTGCAGGCGAACGCGCCGGCATTGACGCACGTGCTGTGGGATGGGGACGACGCGCCTGACGGAACGTCGCTCGCCGACCTCGCGCGGACGACGCCACGGGCGCTGCCGGAGCGCGAGCCGTCAGAGGCCGCGTTCCTGCAGTTGTCAGGCGGCAGCACCGGGTTGTCGAAGCTGATTCCCCGCACGCACGACGACTACATCTACTCGCTGCGCCGGAGCGTGGAGGTCTGCGAGCTCGACGCCTCGACGATCTACCTCGCGGCGCTGCCGGCGGCGCACAACTTCACCGTGAGCTCGCCCGGCACGTTCGGCACGCTGTATGCCGGCGGATGCGTGGTGCTCAGTCCGCTGCCGAGCCCCGACGAGGCGTTCGCGCTGATCGAACGCGAACGCGTGACGATCACCGCCGTCGTCCCGCCGCTGGCGCTCGTATGGCTCGATGCCGCGCCCACGACCACCAGGGATCTCTCGAGTCTGCGTGTGCTGCAGATCGGCGGCGCGAAACTGATTCCGGAAGTGGCGCGCCGCGTCGAGCCGACGCTCGGTTGCACGCTGCAACAGGTGTTCGGCATGGCCGAAGGCCTGGTCAACTACACCGAACTCGACGCGGTGGAGCACATCAAGGTCCACACGCAGGGGCGGCCCATGTCGCCCGACGATGAGGTGCTCGTGGTGGACGACGCCGGTGCGCCGGTCCCGATGGGGACGCCGGGTCACCTGCTCACGCGCGGGCCGTACACCATTCGCGCGTACCACAACGATCCCGTCGCCAACGCACGCGCGTTCACCGACGACGGCTTCTATCGCACGGGCGACATCGTCTCGCGCGACGAGCAGGGATATCTGACGGTGCTGGGCCGTGCGACGGACCACATCAACCGGGGTGGCGAGAAGGTGTCGGCCGAGGAGATCGAGGACCACCTGCTCGCGCATCCGCAGGTCCACGACGCGGCCGTCGTCGCGGTACCCGATACTTTTCTCGGCGAGCGCAGTTGTGCGTTCGTCATCGCCCGCGATCCGCGTCCCACCGCGCCTCAGATCAAGGCGTGGATGCGCACGCGTGGCGTCGCCGCGTTCAAGGTTCCCGACCAGGTGGTGTTCGTCGACGCGTTCCCCGCCACGGGTGTCGGCAAGACCAGCCGCAAGGACCTCCGTGCCGCGCTGCGCGCCGGAGTGACGACTTCCTGACTCATGGCCCTACCGAGCATCACGTCATACCCGTTGCCAACCCAGGACGATCTGCCACCGTCGCGCGTCTCGTGGCGGCTCCAGCCTGATACGGCGGCGCTCCTCGTCCACGACATGCAGGGCTACTTCGTGCGCGCGTTTCCGACAGACGCCGCGCCGATGCCCGGCGTGATTGCCAACATCGCGGCACTCATCGCGCGCTGCGACGGCCTGGGGATCCCGGTCTTCTACACGGCGCAGCCCGGCAGGCAGGATCCGCTCGAACGCGGCCTCCAGCAGGACTTCTGGGGACCGGGGATGTCGTCGGCGCCGGAGGATCAGCACGTGATCGCGGCGCTCTCGCCGCGGCCGGCCGACACGGTGCTGACCAAGTGGCGCTACAGCGCGTTCCAGCGCAGCGACTTCGAGCAGCGCCTGCGCGCGCGGGGCCGATCGCAGCTGATGATCGCGGGCGTGTTCGCGCACATCGGCTGCCTGATCACCGCTGCAGACGCCTTCATGCGCGAGGTCCAGCCGTTCTTCGTCGCCGACGCCGTGGCAGACTTCTCGCGTGCGCATCACGATCGCGCGCTCGTGCAGGTGGCGGCGTGCACCGGTGTGGTGCTGTCGACAGCGCAGGCACTCGCCGCGCTCCATGTCTCGACTGCCGCGGCGCGCTGACGCGCGCGGCGTGATTCGATTTCCATCCGAGTGATACCGATGGCTCCTTCCACCCTGCAGGACATGCTCGACGACGTTGCGCAGTTGCTCGACGTTCCGGCCGACGAGATCGACGTGGACGACAACCTCATCGATCACGGTCTCGATTCCATCCGCCTGATGCAACTCGCGCAGCGCTGGCAGGATGCGGGTCTGCCGGTCAGCTTCCCTGTGCTCGCCGAGCGACCGCAGATCTCCCACTGGTGGAAGCTGGCGTCGGCGGGTTCGTCGCCGTCATGACCGACGATGCCACGCGCGAGGGCACGACGGCGACGATGACGTCGGTGCGGCAGGAGCCGCGCCCGCTCACTCAGGCGCAGGCGGGCCTGTGGTACGCACAGCGCCTCGATCCACGCAATCCCGTTTTCAACACCGCGCAGTACGTCGAGATACACGGACCGTTCGATGTCGCCGCCTTCACCAGCGCGGTCGGCCATGCCATGCAGGAGGCCGACGCCCTTGCCGTCCGCATCATCGACGAGGACGAGCAGCCGCGGCAGATTGTCGATGCGTCGCGTCGTGCCTCGCTGGAGATCGTCCATCTGCCTGGCGCGAGTCTCGATGCCGTGCAGGCGGCGATGGCCGAGGATCTGCGCACACCACTCGATCCGGCCGTCGATCGCCTCGCGCGCCAGCAGCTCTTCGTGCTCGGCGACGAGCACCACGTCTGGTATCAGCGCGTCCATCATGTGGTCATCGATGGCTATGGCACGGCGCTGCTGACGACGCGGATCTGCGATCTGTATTCCGCGGCCGTCAACGGCACGGCGCCGACGACACCCGCCTTCGCGCCGTTCGATCCGGTGATCGATGCAGACGTGGCGTATCAGGCGTCCGCGAAGCGCGAGACGGATCGCGCGTTCTGGATGGAGCGGTTGCGCGACGCCCCGCCGGCGGCGGGACTCGGCAGGAAAGCCGACGTCACGGCGCACGACTACAGGCGCGCGGCCATCGATCTCGACGTCAGCGCCGGCGAGGCACTGGCACGCCTCACGAGCGAGACAGGCATGCAATGGCCCGACGTGCTCGCGGCGCTGTCGGCGGCGTACGTCGCACGCCACAGCGGCGTGGCCGACGTGACTGTCGGCGTGGCGGCGATGGAACGCCTGGGCACCGTTGCTGCGCGCGTGCCGGCGATGGTCATGAACATCGTGCCGCTTCGCGTGGCGGTGGACGAGGACCAGCCGATCGTCGAATGGCTGCGTGCGCTCGCGCCTGACGTGCGTCGCATGCGCCGGCACGGGCGCTATCGCGGCGAGCACCTGCGGCGGGATTTGGGGCTGGTCGGCGGCGATCGGCGCACCTACGGCGTGCTGGTGAACATCCTGCCGTTCGACGCGCCGGCACCGCTGGCCGGCGCCGAGACGAGCATGCATGTTCTCGCGACGGGACCCGTCGACGACATCACCATCAACCTGCGCGCCGATGCGTCGCTCACGCACGTACGCGCGGAGCTCGATGGAAACCCGCGCATCTACTCGCAGTCCGACCTGGACGCGCATGCGGAGCGACTCGCGACGTTCCTCACTCGCGCGCTCCGTGCGGAACGTCTTGCGACGGTTCCGACCGTCACCGACGCGGAACGTCACCGCGTCGTGGTCGCGTTCAACGACACGCAGCACGACGTCGAGGTCACCACGCTCGATCGTCTCATCAGCGAGAGTTGCGACTCCTTCGCGGATCGAACAGCGCTCGTGTTCGGTGAGCAGACACTGACGTATGCCGAGCTGGCCGCAGACGTCGACAGCCTTGCCGCCGGACTGCGGGCGAAAGGTGTCGGCCGCGGCGACATCGTCGGCATCGCGCTGGAGCGATCGCTGGATCTGGTCCCCGTGATCTACGCGACGATTCGCGCGGGCGCGGCGTACCTGCCGCTCGACATGGCGCAACCGGTCGCGCGCCTGCAGCGTCTCATCGACATCGCCGAGCCGAAGGTCATCGTGTCGACCGAGGCGCTCGCGGAGCGCCTGCCCCCGGGCGTACCGTACGCGACGACAGTCGAATTGCGGGGGCGGGCGACCACGAGGATCGCCCCTGGTGGCCGCCCACAACCAGGCGATGCCGCGTACGTGATCTTCACGTCTGGCTCCACCGGCGAACCCAAGGGCGTTGTCGTGGAGCACGCGGCGATCGTCAACCGCCTGCTGTGGATGCGCGAGCACTATCAGGTCGGCCCTGATGACGTGCTCGTGCAGAAGACGCCGACGACATTCGACGTCTCCGTGTGGGAGCTGTTCCTCGCAGCGCTGGCTGGAGCGACGCTCGTTGTCGCGGAGCCGGACGCGCATCGCGATCCTCGTGCGATGGCGCGCCTGTTTCGCGAGCGGGGCGTGACGATGGCGCACTTCGTGCCGTCGATGCTGGCCGAAGTGCTCGACGAGCCGAGCCTCGACACGGGCGCGCTTCGTGCAGTGATCTGCAGCGGGGAAGCGTTGTCGGCCCCGTTGCGCGATCGCTTCCACGCGCGTGTCGACGCAGAGTTGCACAACCTGTACGGGCCAACGGAAGCCGCCGTCGACGTCAGCTACTGGCCGGCGACGCGCGAGGATCGCTCCAACCCCGTCCCCATCGGCTGGCCCGTCTGGAACACCACGCTCTTCATCGTCGACGACAGGCAGCGACCCGTTCCCGTTGGTGTCGCGGGTCACCTGCTGCTCGGCGGCGTGCAGCTCGCGCGCGGCTATCTCGGCCGCCCCGACCTCACAGCGGACCGCTTCGTGCCGAACCCGTTCGGTGAGGAGGGAGGCCGCGTGTATCGCTCGGGCGACCTCGCGCGCTGGCGCGAGGACGGCGCGGTGGAGTACCTCGGTCGCTCGGACTTCCAGGTGAAGATCCGCGGGCAGCGTATCGAACTCGGCGAGATCGAGGCCGCGATCGTGAGCAGCGGTCTCGCGACGCGCGCCGTGGTCGTCGCGCGCGACGCACGCGGGACAACGATGCTCGTCGCATACGTGCA
>CAYRAE010000185.1:0-7281 GCA_964422175.1 uncultured Luteitalea sp.
GCCGTCGAGGCCGTGTGCCCGATCTACAACCTGCTGAAGGACACGCAGCCGATCGTCGGCCGCGTGGAGCGCGGACGAGCGGAATCGTCGCGTCCGTCGGTGGCGCCCATCGTGAGCGCGGGAGCGCAGCCGTGACGAGGTGTCAGGGCAACGTCATCCCGTAGTCGGCTCGTTGCAATCCGTCGAAAGCAGGACATACTGCCGCGGTGGAAAGCGACGATCTGATCGCCAGAGCCCTGCGAGCGGCGAGCGATACGAAGCACCTGTCCTGCGCGCCAGGAGTGCGACACGACGTGGCGGCGATCTTCGGCCGTCCTGACCTGTTCGGCGATCGAGAGGCCGTTCTCGTTGCGGATCGGAATACGTATGCGGCGGCCGGCGTGGATGTCCTCGACAGCTTCCGCCGGGCCGGCGCGCGTGTCGCCGAGCCGTTCATCTTCGGACCTGATGTCTACGCCGACGATCGGTGCGTGCAGCAGCTGCAGGCGGCACTCCAGGACAAGCCTGGCATTCCCGTGGCTGTCGGGTCGGGAACGATCAACGACCTGACGAAACTCGTCGCGCATCGGCTGGGCCGCCCATACATCGCCGTTGCGACCGCAGCGTCGATGGACGGCTACACCGCGTATGGCGCCTCCATCACGTACAAAGGCTCGAAGCAGACGTTCGAGTGTCCGGCCCCGCTGGCGGTGGTGGCCGATCTCGAGACGATTGCGAACGCGCCAGCAGGCCTGAACGCGTCGGGGTACGCGGATCTGCTGGCCAAGATCGCCGCCGGTGCCGACTGGATCGTGGCCGACGCGGCGGGTATCGAACCAATCGATCCAGCGGTCTGGCAGGCCGTGCAGGGACTGCTGCACGACTGGGTGTCGTCGCCTGATGACGTCGCCGCCAGCGATCCCGGCGCGCTGCGCAACCTGGTGAATGGTCTGATGATGAGCGGGTTCGCGATGCAGGCGGCGCGTACGAGCCGGCCGGCCTCAGGTGCGGACCATCAGTTCAGTCACCTCTGGGACATGCAGCACCACACGTACGATGGCGTGGCGCCGTCGCATGGGTTCAAGGTGGGGATCGGGACGCTGGCGTCGACGGCGTTGTACGACGAGCTGTTCCGGCGCGGGCTCGGCGAGACGCCCGTCGCGGAGCTCGTCGATCGCTTGTCCACCGCCAGTGCACTCGAACAAGAGGTCAGCCGCCACTTCGAACCGGGCGAACTCGCGGACAAGGCCGTGGAGGAGACGCTGGCGAAGTATCCGGATCGCGAGCGCCTGAGAGAGCAGCTCCAAAGCCTGCGCCGCGCGTGGCCGCAGCTCGTCCCGCGCCTGCAGGCGCAACTGATTCCGTTCCGACGGATGCAGGAGATGCTGCGCCGTGCAGGCTGCCCGTGCGAGCCGGAGCAGATCGGGATCTCGCGACAGCGATTGCGCACCAGTTATCGGCAGGCGTACTGTATCCGTCGCCGCTTCACGGTACTCGACGTGGCGATGCTGTTCGGAGAGTTCGATACGACTGTCGACGCGCTGTTCGCTCCCGAGGGCAGCTGGGGCGCAAGGGCAACCCTGGCATGATCGATACCGGTGCGAAAGACCTGCAGGCGATCCGGCATGTCGTGCTCGATCTGGACGGCACCCTGTATCGCGGCGATCGCCTGTTCAATGTCTCGATCCCCTTTCTCGATCGCGTGCGCGCCCTCGGGATCGGGTACACGTTCCTCACGAACAACACGTCGCGCAGCACGCGTGACTACGTCGAGAAGCTGAAGGCGCTCGGGATCGCTGCGAGCGAAGCCGAGATCTACACGCCTGCCGATGCGACGATTGCCTATCTTGCAGACGTCCTGCCCGATGTGACGCGACTTGGCGTGCTCGGCACGCCGTCGCTGTGCCGGCAGTTCGAGGAAGCAGGATTCTCCATCGGCTGGGACGAGTGCGAGGCCGTGATCGTCGGCTTCGACACGACGCTCGACTACGACAGGCTGTGCCGTGCCGCATACGGGATCAGCCGGGGCCTTCCGTACATCGCCACGCATCCCGACCTCGTGTGTCCGACCGACGAGCCGACGGTGCTGGTCGATTGCGGCGCGATCTGCGCGTGCCTGTCCGCCGCAACGGGCAGGACGCCTGTCGTGCTGGGCAAACCCGATCCGAACATGCTGATCGACCTGGCGCGCCGGCATGGCGTGGCACTCGACTCGCTCGCGATGGTGGGCGATCGGCTGTACACCGACATCGCGATGGCGCAACGGGCTGGTGCGGTGTCGGTGCTCGTGCTCAGCGGCGAAGCGACGATGGCTGATGCTGCAGCGATGGCATCGCCACCGGATGTCATCGTCAAGGATGTCGGGGAACTCGGCATCATGCTGTCTCGTGCGCGCGACGCAATCGTTACAGAGCATCGTGATGTGACCACGTGATGCGTACGGAGTGACAGATGCAGGCTGCAGACGCGCTCGACCCGACTCCGCGATCGATCCTCGATCGCATCGGTATCCATCCACCGCTCGCATGGGGATACGTGGGCCTGTTCCTGTTCATGATCGGGGACGGCATCGAACTGGGCTATCTCTCCAGGTACCTGATCGATCAGGGCATCGCCGACAAGGATGGTGCGGCGTGGGTGTTCACCGCCTACGGCCTCACGACGGCCATCGCGGCGTGGCTCTCGGGCGCGCTCTCCGATCTCCTGAGTCCCCGCAGGGTGATGGCGATCGGCCTCGTGATCTGGGTGGCGTTCGAGGTGGCGTTCCTCGTGCTCGGACTCGGGCCCGGCAACTTCCCCCTGATCATGGCCATGTACGCGCTGCGTGGCTTCGGGTATCCCTTGTTCGCGTTCGGATTCCTGGTCTGGATCTCCGTGGCGGCGCCGCGGCATCGGCTCGGGACGTCGATGGGATGGTTCTGGTTCGCGTTCACGGGCGGCCTGCTGGCGCTCAGTCCCCGCGTCGCCGACGTGGCGATCGCGACGATCGGCAGGTTCGAAACGCTGTGGCTGTCACTGGGGATCGTGATCGTCGGCGGACTCGTCGCGCTTCTCGGTCTTCGGGAGCCGACTGGCGCGCAGCGTCTGGCTGGTCCGGGGGCGCGTCCACTCCAGACGTTGCTCTCCAGCATCTCGATCGCAGTGCGACATCCGAAGACGCTGATCGGATGCATCGTCCGCATGATCAACACGACCGCGCAGCAGGGATTCGTGGTCTTCATGCCGGTGTGGCTTGCCGAGATCGGGTTCGCTGAAGGCGACTGGCTCCGCATCCTCAGTTACATGTTCATCAGCAACGTGATCTGGAACCTGTTGTTCGGGATCATCGGCGACAGACTGGGCTGGCGGCAGACGGTGGCCTTCTGCGGCGGCGTCGGCTGCACCGCGACGACGCTGCTGCTCTACTACGCGGCGCTCAGCGGACCGGCCAACTACTGGCTCGTGGTGCTGGCCGCGGTGCTGTACGGCGCAACGCTGGCCGGGTACGTTCCGCTGTCGGCGCTGATGCCGTCGCTCGCGCCCGAGAGCAAGGGCGCCGCGATGTCGCTGCTCAACCTCGGGGCAGGCGCGTCGAACTGGCTCGGGCCTGGCATCCTGTCGCTGTTCTGGAAGAGTCATGGCGTCGGTGTCGTCATGTGGATCTACGCCGGTCTGTATCTGGTCAGCGCCGTGATGACGCTGTTCCTGACGCTGCCGAAGGATGAGGGAGTCACAGCATGAGCGTTGTCGCGGGGATCGACTTCGGAACACAGAGCGTTCGCGTCTCGATCATCGACAGCGAGCGCGGCCGGCTCGGAACCGGCACGGCGACGTATCCGCTGCACCGTCGACGTGAGGATCCTGACTTCGCCACGCAGAGTCACGCCGACCATCTGACGGCACTCGAATCGGCCATGCAGCAGGCGATTGCGTCAGCGGGCATCGATGGGCAGGACGTCGCGGCGCTGGCTGTCGATACGACGGGCTCGACCATCGTGCCGCTGGACGAGCACCTCCAACCGCTCGACGACTACTACGTGTGGTGCGATCACCGGGCGTGGCGTGAGGCAGCCGCGATCACGCAGACCGCTCGCGACACGGCACTGCCGGCGCTGGAGTGGTGCGGCGGCAGTTACTCGTCCGAGTTCGGGCTCTCGAAGGTGCTGCACTGGCTCACCAACAATCCCGATCGTCGCGGGCGCATGGCCACGGCCATCGAGCACTGCGACTTCATGACGGCCACGTTGTGCGGCGTCACCACGGTGGCCGACCTGCCCCGCAGCGTGTGCGCGATGGGGCACAAGTGGATGTGGAACGCGTCGCTCGGCGGGCTGCCATCCGAGGAGTTCCTGACGCGCGTGGATCCGTTGCTGGCGGGCGTGCGGGACAAGCTCGACGGCCGCTATGAGAAGAGCGACGTGCAGGCAGGAACGCTGTGCCCTGAATGGGCGCGGCGGCTGGGTCTGCGCGCGGGTATTCCGATCCCGTTCGGCGCGCTCGACGCGCACTGGGATGCGATCGGTGCGGGTATCGGCCTGGGCGATGTCGTCAACGTCATCGGCACGTCCACGTGCGTGATGGCGATCACCGAGAACACAACGCTGATTCCCGGCGTGTTCGGCGTGGTGGAGGGTTCGATTCACCCGGCGTATACGGGTATCGAGGCAGGACTGTCGGCGGCGGGAGACCTGTTCGACGCCATTGCGCGGCGGTCAGGGGCGACGTTGCGAGAACTGACGACAGCCATCGCATCGCACCGCGTGGGGCAGACGGGCCTGATGCGTCTGGCGTGGGACAACGGTGATCGCTGCGTCCTCGCGAATCCGCACCTGGGCGGCGTCACGTTGGGATGGAACCTGCAGCACACGGCCGCCGATGAACTATTTGCCGCGATCGAGAGCACGGCGTTCCACACGCGGATCATCCTGGAGCGCATCGCGGAATATGGCGTGCCGGTGCGCCGGGTCATCAACGCCGGCGGCATTCCGCAACGCAGCGCCGTGCTGAACCGCGTGTACGCGAACATCCTGAACACGCCGATCCTGGTACCGACGTTCGATCCGACGAGCGTGGGCTCGGCGGTCTTCGCCTTCCTGGCAGCCGGGACGTTCCGGTCGGTGGAAGACGCGCAGCGGGCGCTGTGCCTGTCGTACGACACGATCGAGCCCGACAGTGCGTCAGCGCGCACGGCCGACGAACTGTTCCAGATGTTCCGGACGGTCTACCAGGCGTTCGGGCAGCCGGAGTCAGCCCCGGCACAAATTGGTAAGGTACTACCGACACTTCGCAGCATGGCCGCGAGCGCTCGTTGAACGGCCGCTGCGGCTGGCGGGCCTCTCGTCACCGATGTGTCGATGAAGTCAGCAGTCGCGAGTCCCCGTGATCATCACCAAGCGCGACGTCAGGGTTCGTACGCAGGCGGGCCTCCGCGCCCGCCAGTTCGGCATCGTCTGATTCAGTGTTCCCGTCGCCGCCACTTGATGCGGGTGTAGGCGATCCGGAAACCGTGTCGTTCGGCGTTGCGTTGCGAGGCGCTGCCCGGCCGCGCCGACATCATTGCCAGGTCGCAGCCCTGGCGCGCCGCCTCGTCGAGGCGTGCACTCAGGAGTGCCAGTTGCGCACCGCGGCGACGGAACGCGGGGGGAGTGCTCGCACCTGCCAGCACGGCCACGCCGTCGTGGATGGCCAGCACACCCGCCGCGGCCGCTTGGCCGTGGTGCTCGGCGACATAACACGTCGCTGAGCGCATGCGCGCGTAGACACCACCGATCGCGCGCACGAATGGCACGACCTCCGGCGTGTCGCTCCAGCCGTCTGCGGCAACCTCGGCCCATGCATCCGCTTCATCTGCACCGACGGCGCGTGTGACAGGTGCATCGTCGCCAGGCGTCGCCACGCCGCCCGTCACCGGTCGATAGAGCACGCTGTTCAGTTCGAACGGTTCGTAACCGGCAGTTGTCAGGACACCAAGAGGATCGCCGAGCGCCAGCGGACTCACCTCGTGCTCGGCCTGCGCGCCGCGCGCCGCGAAGAACGCCTCGATGCACGCCAGCGTGTCGCTTCGTACCGCCACGTCAAGGCCGAGGCCGAAGGACTGCGTCAGCGGTGAACCGGCGCCGTCGAAGATCGCCCAGGCACCGTCGATGTCCTGCCAGCACGCGCCGAGATCAGGCACCAGGGCGCCCCGCGCCTCGACGAAGCGGCAGCCAAGCGCGCCTTCGGCGCGCTCGAGACGAATGGCAAGGGGGTGATCGACGAGTGGATAAGCCATGGTGTCGCTCGAAGAGCTTCGCACAGAGCTCCGACGCCTCGTGGAACGACTCATGGCGTTACGCTGTTGCGGGATTCTGACGCAGTGGAAAGAGGCTCATGCGCATGGGAGCGTCTCGAGCCGGGAAGGCACTGAACGCGTGGCGAAGCGGTGGAACCGAGCGGAGATGTGGCTGACGCTGATCGTGCTTGGCATCGGCGCGCTGGTGATGGCGGTGTCGGGGTTGTTCGTGTATTCCAGCGCCACGGCTCCCGTCTACTACCCCACGCCGGAGGACGTACCGTCGGTCGCGCATCAGTTGCCATCGACGAGGTGGAACGATGCGATTGCGCGGGCGCGTGACAGCCTGCGTTCAGGGATCGCCGGCCAGAACCTTCCCGGTGTCTCGGTCGCCGTTGGCGTTGCCGGGCAACTCGTATGGGTCGAGGCATTCGGATGGGCCGATCTCGAGCGGCGCGTGTCGTTCACGCCGGACACGCCGTTCCGTATCGGTACTGCCTCGACGATGATCACGGCGGCCGCCGTCGGAATGCTGATCGAGCAGGGCACACTCGACCTCGACGAAGCGATCCAGACGTACGTGCCAGCGTTTCCGCAGAAACCGTGGCCCGTGACGGTACGTCACCTGATGGCGCATACCGCTGGCCTCGAAGGCGACGCCGGCGACGAAGAGCCCATGCTGCTGCACTGCGACGCGCCAGCCGATGGCCTCGAGCGATTCGCCACCCGGAAGCAGCATTTCGAGCCCGGCACGACGTTTCACTACTCGAGCTTCGGATGGCGGCTGATCACGGTCGCCATCGAGGCAGCGGCCGGCGAATCGTATGCGACGTTCGTGCGGACGCGGATTTTGGAACCGCTCGAGATGCGCCACACGACGATCGATGGCGTGAGCGGGCCGCCGGCCGACATGGCCACGTACTACTTCCCGCGATTCGCGGCCAATCCCCGCTATGGCCCGCAGGAACCGAGTCCTGTCGACTTCTCGTGCTTCTCTGGCTCCGGCGCCATCATCTCCACGCCATCCGACATGGTGCGCTTCGGCCTCGCCG
>CAYRAE010000186.1:0-7260 GCA_964422175.1 uncultured Luteitalea sp.
ACTCTGGCCATCACGAACCTGCGCCTCGCGCGTGATCTCGGCGTGTTCGACGTGCGGGCCCGCGAGTATCGCTACCTGGCGGCGGGCGAGTTCATTCGCACCCAACTACCCGTGGACGCCGTGATCGTGGCCGTCCAGCACAGCGCGTCGGCGCCGTACTACAGCGGACGCCCCGTCATCCGGCCAGACGTCCTCTCACCCGACGCCTTCAACCGCGTGATCGACTGGGCCACTCGTGAGGGCCGGCCGCTCGCGTTCGTGCTCGATGAGTCCGAACGCGCGGAGGTGCAGCGTCGATTCGCCGACAGCGCGATGGCCCGTTTCGACTGGCCACCGCGCGCCGAGATCGGCAGACCCGCCATCACACGCGTGTGGCTCGCCGGCGACAAGGCCGTCTACGACGCCGGCGGCCGCGTGCCCACGGCGAGAATCACGCCGAGTCCGCGGTAGCCAGAGCGTTCTGCGCCTCGTACTCGGTGTAGGCCGCCAGGATGGCTTCCCGCAGCGGGTCCTGCGCCGTGGAGTCGGCAATCGGGCGCAGTAGCGCAAAGCTCCGTCGCTCTCCGTTGACCGAATAGCTGCGCGCTGGAAACGTCACGTTGCGTCGCCCCGCAGGGGTTCGACGTTCCCATATGGCGAAGCCGATCAGCTTGAGGCCATCCAACTGGCCTTGTGTGAAGAGCAATTCAGCGTCGGCGAGTTTTCCTGCGGGACTGGCCTGCTCGTTGGCGGCGATGATCCTGATCGTCATGGTGTGTCTCCTCCGGGCGCGTGGATACCCCACGCTGCGTCGCGCCGTGCCGTCGCGCGGCTGTCAGTGGCGAGGGCTCGCTCCACCAGTTCCATCGAAGGTAGGCGCGTCCCTGACGTTCAGGCAGGCGGAACCCTCGCCGCCCACGATCAATTCAACCTTCTTGCCAATGGACTGCCTGGCCGCGGTACGTGCTCGTAACATGTTGTTGAAGATTGACTTAGTGGCCTGGCATGACGCCGGATGCGATCACGGAAGCCCTGAGTCGTGGTGCGGTCACCGTGAACTGGCGTTGCCGTCGGCGTGGCGCGCCGATGCGTGTTGCGGCGAAGTACCGGCGCTATTGGAGAGCCCGAGGCAGGGGAACGCCGGTTGGCGTCGGGAACCGTGCGTTGCATGATCGCGGGCGTGACATTGCCCCTGCCGCGAGCGCCGTTCAGTTGGGTCGAGGCTCCATGGGGCGCTGCCCTGCAGTGCGCGTCACTGAATGAGTTCGCTACCCATCTCTTCACGGCGCGAGGGCTCGACCTGCCACATGCAGACGAGGGGACGGGCTGGCTGGCGCTCGCCGACTGGTTCGGCGTTCCGGAATCACACGTGTGGCGGCTGAAGCAGGTCCACGGCGTGGCGGCTCATACGGATGCGTTGCCGTGCGACGGCACGTGGCCCGACGGCGACCTCCTGGCCACCGACCTGCCTGATGTCGCCGTTGCGGTGCGGACGGCCGATTGCGTACCGATCCTGTTCGCCGATCGCCGGACCGGTGCCGTGGCAGCCGTGCATGCCGGATGGCGTGGGACCGCCGCGGGCGCTGCCGGCAGGATGGTGGATGTCATGCGCGAACGATTCGGGACGCGCGCCGACGATCTGGTAGCCGCCGTCGGCCCCTCCATCGGGCCCGACGCCTACGAAGTCGGCCAGAGCGTGATCGACATCTTCGCTGCCGCATGGTCGGCGCAGCGCGAGGCGCCGTCGTGGTGGACACCGCGCGATGAACCCGGAAAGTTCCAGCTCGATCTGTGGACGGCCACGCGCGATCAGCTGATCGCCGCTGGACTCGATGCCGGACACATTCACGTCGCCGGGCTCTGCACGGCCACGCATGCCGACGTCTTCCATTCCTACCGCGCCAGCGGCGCGTCAGCCGGCCGTATGGTCGCGGCTGCTACTCCACGTCGAAGTCGAAGCGCTGGGCGGTGAGGTGCGCGGTGGGCGCGACTGGCCTCGATGGCCTGGGAATGCTGATCGTGCGTGGCGCCAGTGGCTCCGGCTCCTGCGGCAACACCTCGGGCTCGACCGCCGCCACCGGCTTGCCTTCGACGATGTCCATGGCCTGATTGGAGAGCTTGTCGGCGACCGTGTTCTGCTCGCGACGCACGTGCTCGAGCGTCACGCGATCGAGCCGTGCCACGAGGGCCTTCGCCTCGGCGTGGAGCACCTGCATGGTCGCGTGCTTCACCTTGTACTCGCCGCGCATCTGCTTGATGACGAGCTCCGAGTCCATGCGCACGCGAAGCGCGCGGTGGCCGTTGTCGAGCGTCCACTGCAGCGCGGCGATGAGGCCCGAGTACTCCGCGACGTTGTTGGTGGCGGTGCCGATCGGCCCGACGAGTTCAGCCAGCGTCTGTCCGTCGCTGTCGAGGATGTGCACGCCATAGCCCGCAGGCCCCGGGTTCCCGCGTGCGCCGCCGTCCGTATACGCCGTGATCATCGCGGGCGATCGTAACCCGTCGCCGTCGCCGGCAGGCACGGCGGCGCGGGCATCTACTGCGCTGGCGCCGGTGCCGTCACAGGCTTGACGGGGTACAGGATTCGCGTGCAGTTCTCGCAGAGCACGAGCTTCTCGCCTCGCCGCACGTCGGATGCGACCATCGGCCTGTTCTTGACGTTGCAGCCGATGCACAGCTCGCCCTTCAGGTCGGCGATCGCGTGGCGCGGATAGCGCTTCGCGGCCTTGTCGTACATGGCCAGCGCCGAGGGCTCGACCGTGGGGCGAAGCGCGGCGATGCTGCCCTCCACGGCGGCCAGGTCGAGTCTGTGGCGCTGTGTCTCGTCGGCAAGCCCCGCGAGCGCGATCCCGGCGGCATCCTGGCGCTCGGCGACGAGCTGCCCGGCCGCCTCGGCCTGCGGCGCGAGTTCGTCGAGTTCGAACAGCAGCGCGATCGTCTGATCCTCGCGGCCCTTCAGTTCGCCTTCGACGGTCGCGATCTCGTGCTGCACGGCCTCGTATTCGCGGTTGTTGGTCACCGCCATGAGCTGCTGCCTGAACTTGGTCAGGCGCTGCTGGGCGGCCGCCACGTCGCGGTCGCCGGCGCGCCGCAGCGTCTGCCGGTCTTCGATCGTGGCCTTCAGGGACTCGAGCGCCGCGCGCGCCTCCGCGACCGGCGCTTCGATCTCGCGGCGACGCTGATCCCCGGCGTCGATGCCGGCCCGGAGGACTGCCGCCTGTCGTTCCAGTTCCTGCAGGCGGTGAAGCTGCTCGAGACTCGGATGCACACCGGGACGGTATCACGGGGGGAGCCGGCAACCGGCAACGGGCAACCGGCAACCGGTCTCCACACGAGGGGTTGCACGCGCCAAGGACACCGCTCGAGAATCCGGCATTCCACGCATTCGGGCTTCGCATTCTTTTCCGGTTGCCTGTTGCCGGTTGCCCGTTGCCGGCTCTCCGTGTCCCGCGCCGAAGCGCCGCAGGCGCGAAGGCGAGCCACAATACTCCCCGTGAACGAAGCTGTCGACATCATCGTCGTGGGGGCGGGGCCGGTCGGGTTGGCGTGTGCGTTGGAGGCGAAGCGGGCGGGATTGCGCGCGCGGGTGCTCGACAAGGGCGCGCTGGTCAACTCGATCGTGGGCTACCCGGCGCGGATGGAGTTCTTCTCGACGCCAGATCTGATCGAGATCGGCGGACATCCGTTCCCCGTGCAGGCCTACAAGCCGACGCGTGAGGAAGGGCTCGAGTACTACAGGGGCGTGACGGCGCGGGAGGAACTCGACGTCCGTCTCTATGAACGCGTCACGGCCCTCCGCGGCGAGATGGGCGACTTCATCGTCGAGACGACGCGAGGGGGACACCGCGCGAAGTACGTGATCGTTGCGACGGGTTTCTTCGACGTGCCCAACAGACTCGACGTGCCGGGCGAGGATCTGCCGCACGTGACGCACTACTACCGAGAACCGTTCCCGTACGTGCAGCAGCGCGTCGTGGTCATCGGCGCGAAGAACTCCGCGGCCAAGGCGGCGCTCGACTGCCACAGGCACGGCGCGCACGTGACGCTGGTGGTGCGTGGCGAGACGCTCTCGGACAGCATCAAGTACTGGATCCGTCCCGACCTCGAGAACCGCATCAAGGAAGGCTCGATCGTCGCGTACTTCAACACCATCGTCGACGAGATTCGCGAGGGCTCGATCCGCCTCACCACGCCGGATGGCCCCGTCGACGTCGCTGCTGATTTCGTGCTCGCCATGACGGGGTACCAGCCGGACTTCCCGTTCCTGGAGTCGCTCGGCATCACGTTCGCAGACGATGGGTGGCGCACGCCGATCTTCGACGAGACGACGTTCGAGACGGCGCGCCGGGGGGTGTACGTCGCGGGCACCGTATGCGGCGGCCTCCGGACCAACCGCTGGTTCATCGAGAACGGGCGCTTCCACGCCCGGCAGATCGTCGCGCACCTCTCGGGACGTCACACCGAAGCCATCCCCTTCGCGACGATCCACTGGAAGACGGAAGAGTAGACTTGCAGCGAATCGGCCACGAGGCATCATGAGCAGACACCCCGTCCTCCTTGCGCTGTCACTGGCGGCGTCGGTCCTGCCGGCGCCTGGCGTCGCGTTCGCGCAACCTGCCGACTCGGCCCCGCCGCGACTCGAACTGCGGGCCGGCGACCGCGTCGTGCTGGTCGGCAACACGCTGGCAGACAGGCAGCAGTACTTCAACCACTTCGAGACGTCGCTGCTGGCGCTGTATCCACAGCTCGAACTGTCGATGCGCAACCTGGGCTGGAGTGCCGACACGCTCACGCTCCAGCCGCGTCCGCTGAATTTCGGTACCGCCGAGCAGCATCTCGCCACGTACAAGGCCGACGTGATCCTCGCGTTTTTCGGCGCGAACGAGTCGTTCGAGGGCGAAGCAGGGATTCCGCGGTTCGAGAAGGATCTCGAGGCCTACATCGAGAAGCATCGCGCGGCGAAGTACAACGGGTCGGAGGCGCCGCGACTCGCGATCGTCTCGCCCATCGCGCACGAGCGTCTTGCGCGTCTCGTGCACGTGGACGTCGAGGCGCGCAATCGCGAATTGGCGCGCTACACCGAGGCGATGCGACGCGTGACGGCCCGTCTCGGCGTGCCATTCGCCGACGTCTTCACGCCGACGAAGGACGCGATGGAGACGGCCGCGGCGCCGCTCACCGTCAACGGCATGCACCTCAACGAGGACGGCGACAAGGTCTTCGCCGTCGTGCTGCTGACCGCGCTCGGTCTCGCTCCCGAGCAATTACCCGCGGGGTCGAAGAGCTACGCCGACCTGCGTGCGCTCATCGAGGAGAAAAACCGTCTCTTCTTCCTGCGCTGGCGTCCGCTCAACGCCGAGTACGTGGTCGGCCGTCGCGTCGATCCGTTCGGGTCGGTGAACTTTCCACCGGAGATGAAGCGACTCGACGAGCTGATCGCCGCGCAGGAGAAGCGAATCTGGCGTCAGGCGCGAACGGTGCTCCCGCGTCCCGCGCGTCCGCCGCGACCAACGAGCCCCGTGTCGCTCGATCAGCAGGAGGCGCGGTGATGGCGTGTCGCTCGAAGACGCGCGTCTGCGCGGGCCTCGCGTCGATCGTCGGCCTCGCGTCGATCCTCGCCGTGCCTGCACCAGCCCGCGCACAGGTGGCCGACGGCGCGGAACCGAACCGCGGCGCGGCGCTCGATCTCGCGTCGCAGGATCCGAACGTCGCGCTCGAACGGATGAAGGTGGCCGACGGGTACGAGGTGAACCTGTTCGCGTCGGAGGTCCAGTTCCCCGACCTCGCCAAGCCGTTGCAGATGACGTTCGATGCACGCGGCAGGTTGTGGGTCCTGACCTCGCCCACGTATCCGCACGTGCTGCCGGACCAGAAGCCCAACGACAAGCTGATCGTCCTCGAAGATACCAACGGCGATGGCCGCGCGGACAAGAGTACGGTGTTCGCCGACGGGCTCTACATCCCGACGGGCTTCGAGCTCGGCGACGGCGGCGTGTACATCGCGCAGCAGCCGATGCTGCTGTTCCTGAAGGACACCAACGGCGACGGCAAGGCCGACGAGCGCCGCATCCTCCTGCACGGGTTCGGGACCGAAGACAGCCACCATTCGATCCACGCGTGGCAGTGGGGGCCAGACGGCGCGCTGTACTTCCAGGAAGGCACGTTCCTGCACTCGCAGGTCGAGACGCCTTACGGCCCGCGGCGCATGGCGTATGCGGGCGTGTGGCGCTACGAACCGCGCACCGAGAAGTTCGACGTCTTCGTGTCGTACCCGTTCGCCAACCCGTGGGGCCACGTCATCGACGCGTGGGGCCAGAACTTCATCAGCGACGCCTCCAACGGCTACAACTACTGGGGCACGGCGTTCTCCGGGCACGTCGACTATCCGCGCAAGCAGAAGTCGATGCAGGAGTGGACGCTCACGCGCGTACGGCCCACGAGCGGCAGCGAGTTCGTCAGGAGCCGTCACTTCCCCGAGTCGGCGCAGGGCAACTTCCTCTACAACAACGTCATCGGGTTCCTCGGCATCAAGCAGTACAAGACGATCGAGCAGGGATCCGGTTTCGTCGCCGTCGAGGTCGAGCCGTTGCTGCAGTCGCCCGATCCGAACTTCCGGCCCGTCGGCATGCAGTTCGGCCCCGACGGCGCGTTGTACGTGATCGACTGGTTCAATCCGCTCATCGGCCACATGCAGTATTCGATTCGCGATCCGCGGCGCGACAAGTCGCGCGGCCGCGTGTGGCGCATCACGGCGAAGGGACGTCCGCTGCTCACGCCGCCGACGATCCACGGCGCGACGATCGCCGCGCAGCTCGATCTGCTGAAGGTCTACGAGGACCGCACGCGGTATCGCGCGCGCGTCGCGCTGCGCGAGTGGCCGACGGCGCAGGTGATTCCAGCCGTCCAGCAGTGGGTGGCGAACCTCGATCCGGCAGATCCCTGGTTCGAGCACCATCTGCTCGAAGCGCTCTGGGTTCACGAACACAACGACGTTGTCGATCGCGAGCTGCTGACGCGCGTGCTCGGCGCGAAGGAGTTCCGCGCGCGTGCGGCGGGTGTGCGCGTGCTGCAGCACTGGTTCGATCGCGTGGATGACGCCATGGCGCTGCTGGCGCAGGCGGTGAAGGATCCGGAACCGCGCGTGCGGCTCGAAGCGGTGCGCGCGCTCAGCTTCGTGCCGACGGCGGACGCCGCGAGTCTCGCGCTCGAGGTCCTCGCGCAGCCGATGGACTACTACCTCGACTACGTCCTCGATTCGACGATGACCACGCTGGAACCGGC
>CAYRAE010000187.1:0-7207 GCA_964422175.1 uncultured Luteitalea sp.
ACGTCCCCACCCTCATGCAGGAAGTGAAGACCATCGTCGAGACCGACAAGAAGAAGCTGGGGAAATGAAACCGTCTGAACTCGCTCCGCGGCCTCGCGTCCGCGGCCGCGAGCCGTCGTTTGCGGCGACGTTCCGGGGCGGAGCGGCGTTCGCGTTCGGCTTCGCCGTCGTGCGATTCCTGATGGTCGCGTGACGCTCTCGGCTGACGTGCGTCACGCGCGGCAGAGGATCTCGCCGTGCGGGATGAGGTACCAGCCATCACCGTTGTCCGCCCAGCGACGCCACGCGTCGCTGATGCGCAGGAGATCGTCCTCCGTGGCCATCGCCGAGGAGACGAGCTGGCGCGCGAGCGCGGACTCGACGATGCGATCGGCCCACATGCCACCCCACCAGGCGCGATCGTCCGGGGTGGCGTAGCACCACGTCGAGGCCGTGGCCGTGACGTCCTCGAAACCCGCCGCACGCGCCCATGCGAGGAGGCGTCGGCCGGCGTCGGGTTCGCCGCCGTTCGCTCGCGCGGCGGCCCGATAGAGTCGCAGCCACTCGTCGAGTTCGGGCAGGAGCGGGAACCAGATGAAGCCGGCGTAGTCGGCGTCGCGTGCCGCGACTATCCCGCCCGGCTTCGCCACGCGCCGCATCTCGCGCAGTGCCTGCACGGGATCGCCCACGTGCTGGAGCACCTGGTGCGCGTGCACGATGTCGAAGGTGTCGTCGGCGAAGCGCAGCGCGTGTACGTCCTCGACCGAGAACGTGATGTTGGTCACGCCCCGCTCGGCCGCGAGCCGCTCGGACAGCGCCAGTTCCGCCGGACCGATCTCGGTGGCCGTGACGTGCGCGACACGCGCCGCGAAGTCCACCGTGATGCTCCCCGGCCCTGCGCCGATGTCGAGCAGCGTGCACGCCGATTCGAGATACGGTGCGAGATACGCCGCCGAGTTGGCGATCGTGCGGTTGGCGTGCGACCGCAACACCGACGCGTGATGCCCGTGCGTGTACGTGGCCATGTTGTCTCCAGAGCCGGGCAAGCTCGGCCCTCTACCTCCGGCGTAAAGGGTAGGGCAGGCTCTCCGAGCCCGGCCCCTTGCCGAGCTCCTGCTTGATGGGCTCCCAGTAGTCGCGGCGCCAGCGCTCTTCGGTCCGCGGGATGAGCGCCTTGGGTACGCCGCGGTGGGTGAGCGTGAGTTCGGTGCCTGTGTTCACGGCACGCAGGGTGAAGGCGGCCATGGAGAAAACGCCTTCTGGATAGTCGCCCTCACGCCACGCGCGCACCACGCGCGTGTCCGGCGCCATGTCCACGACGATTCCCGAGCCCTCGCCCATCTGAAAGCGCTGGCCGACGGCATCGGAGTCGCTCACCAGGTGCTTGTAGACCTCCGCCGGCGCGGCGCGAAATTTCACCGTCTGCTTGATCGTCTTGCACATGGGAGCATCCTTGCAGATATCAGAGTGAAGGGGTGAACCCGCCTCGCGCATGGTAGCGTCTCCGGCAGACGAACGATGCACGAGACCTACGACCTGCTCATCACCGGCGGCACCGTGGCCAACCAGGACGGCGTGTTCGGCCGCGACATCGGCGTGCGCGCGGGCCGCATCGCCGCCATCGGCAACCTCGGCGGCGCTCATGCCGGCGAGCGGATCGACGCCACGGGGCTGACCATCCTGCCGGGCGTCATCGACACGCAGGTGCACTTCCGCGAGCCCGGCCTCGACCACAAGGAGGATCTCGAAACGGGCTCGCGCGCGGCCGTCATGGGCGGCGTCACCGCCGTCTTCGAGATGCCGAACACCAATCCGCCGACCGTCTCGCCCGAAGCCCTCGCCGACAAGGTGGGACGCGCCACCAATCGCATGCACTGCGACTTCGCCTTCTGGGTCGGGGGCACTCACGAGAATGCGAAGGACGTCACGGAACTGGAGCGACTGCCGGGAGCGGCAGGCATCAAGGTGTTCATGGGGTCGTCGACAGGCTCGCTTCTGGTCGAAGACGATGCGGGCGTCACGGAGATCCTGACGCGCACGCGCCGCCGCGCGGCCTTCCACTCCGAAGACGAGGCCATGCTGCGTGAGCGCCTGGGGCTGCGGGTGCCTGGCGATCCGTCGTCGCACCCCGTGTGGCGCTCGGCAGACGTGGCGCTCACCTGCACCAGACGGCTCATCGGCATCGCCCGCGCCACTGGCGCACGCGTCCACGTACTGCACGTCTCGACAGCCGACGAGATGGCCTGGCTCCGCGATCACAAGGACTACGCCTCGATCGAGGTGACGCCGCACCATCTCACGCTCGTCGCGCCCGAGTGCTACGCGCGCCTCGGTACCTTCGCGCAGATGAATCCACCGGTGCGCGACGCCGCGCATCGCGATGGCATCTGGCGCGGGATCGCCGATGGCACCGCCGACATCCTCGGCTCCGACCACGCTCCGCACACGGCCGAGGAGAAGCATCACGCCTATCCGGCGAGCCATTCCGGCATGACGGGCGTGCAGACGCTGGTGCCGATCATGCTCGACCACGTTGCGGCAGGGCGACTGACGCTGGCTCGCCTGGTCGACATGACGAGCGCCGGCCCGGCGCGCCTCTTCGGCATCGCCGGCAAGGGGCGCATCGCCGTCGGCTACGACGCCGATTTCACCATCGTCGACATGAAGCGGCGCGAGGTCATCACCAACGACTGGATTGCGTCGAAGAGCCAGTGGACGCCGTACGACGGCGTGACGGTCACGGGCTGGCCCGTCGGGACGATCGTGCGGGGCAGGCGCGTGATGTGGGAAGGCGAGCTGACGGGCCCGTCCGGTGGCGCGGCGGTGCGCTTCGCGGAAACCCTGCCGCACGCCCCCGTGGCGATCAGCTGAACAGCGCGTACACGATCATCTGCGTGACGGCGACGAACGACGCCCAGAAGCGGACGTTGCGGTACCACGGCGTCGGCTCGCGCAGGCTCGGCGTGAGCCTCGGTGCGACGACGAGGATCACGTACAGCGCGAGCGCGTAGAAGGCGATGACGAGGAGTGCACCCGGTTCGATTGGCATCATCGCACCCAGCAGACGAGGCCTCGCAGCTCGTCCTCGGACTTGGCCGTCGTCATGAGGCTCACCACCAGCAGCGCCACAGACGCGGCGACGAACGACCAGAACGCCGTCCAGAGATAGAGGTATCCGAGCGTGCTCATCACCGCCGCGGTGCCGACACCGGCGAGCATGCCGGCCACGCCGCCCGCGGCTGTCGCGCGACGGGTGATCATGCCGAAGAGCAGCAGCGCGAACAGCGCGCCCTGGAAGAACGAGAGGAACGTCTGGAACGCCTCGAAGACCGATCCGAAGTGCGTCTTGACCTGATAACTGACGAGGGCTCCGACGGCGAGCATGAGGATGACGAGCCAGCGGCCGGCCCGCAGGCACTCCGTGTCGGAGGCCTGCGGTCTGATGAACGGCCGGTAGAGGTCCGTCACGATGAGCGTCGACGCCGAGTTCACGTACGCCTCGAGGTTGGCCATGACGCCGGCGATGAACGCACCCGTCAGCAGGCCGAGCGCACCCGGCGGCACGAGGCGTTCGATCATCAGCGGCAGCACGCGATTGGCATCGTAGCCAGGCCCTGGTGCGCCGAGCTCGTCACCGTACAGCGCGATGGCGAGCAGTCCCGGCAGCACGAGCAGGACCGGGAAGACCAGCTTGATTACGGCTGCGAAGACGTAGGAGGCGCGCGCGTGGTCCTCGTTCTTCACGCCGAGCGAGCGCTGCACGATCGCCTGGTTGCCCACCCAGTACGCCGGTCCCAGCACCAGGCCGAGGCCGAGGATGAGCGCCGGCCACGGGTAGGTGTCGTGTGAGGCAGACGGCAGGAGCTCGAAGTGCTCGGCCGTCCACGAGTGCGCCGACACCTTCTCGAACATCATGCCGACGCCGCCGACTTCGCGGAGCCCGATGTAGCACAAGAGGCTCGCGCCGGCGATGAGCACGATGCACGACAGCACGTCGGTGAACGCCACGGCCTTGAGGCCGCCCGACGTCGTGAAGATCCCGACGAACACCGTCGTGAGTCCCACGGAGAACCAGAACGACCAGCCCAGCAGCCCTTCGAACATCGCCGCGGCGCTCACGAGGATCGTGGCCACCGTGCCGATCATGAACAGCGACCAGATGACGGCGAAGAACGTACGGACCGAGAGGTTGTAGCGGCGGCCCAGGTACTCGGGAATCGTCGACACGCCCGATCCCCAGAACAGCGGCATGAAGAGGAACGCCGCGATGAGGACCGGGAAGGTACACGCGACGAAGTCGAAGTTCATCATCACGACGCCGTACCGATAGGCGTCGCCCGCCAGGCCGATCATGTCCTTCGCGCCGATGTCGGACACGACGAGCGACATCCCCGCGGCCCACCACGGCAGCGACCGCCCCGCGAGGAAGTAGTCGCCGCTCGTACGGATGCCGCGACTGGCCCACAGGCCGATCGCGGTCACCGCGAGCAGGTAGAGCACGATCAGGGCGATGTCGATGGTCGAGAGCTGAATCGCACGCACGGCGACAGATGATACTGCGCGCCGCGCGCCGCGACAGGAACCAGTTCATTCGGTGATGTAGGGGCACCCCCTGTGGGTGCCCGATCCGAACGGGCGGCCACGAGGGCCGCCTCTACGCAGGCCTGGCTGTTCCGTAAGCCGTAGGGCGCCGCCCAACCATCGTCAGTACTTCACGTACACCGTTTTCAGCGTCGTGTAGAAGTCGATCGCCTCTGGGCCCTGTTCGCGGGGGCCGAGCGAGCTGGCCTTGGATCCGCCGAAGGCGACCTGGTACTCCACGCCGGCCGACGGCAGGTTGACCATCACCATCCCCGCGTCGACGCGCTGCGCGAACTGCAGCGCGTGCGACAGGGAACGCGTGCAGATGGCGGCCGACAGCCCGAAGCGCACGTCGTTGGCCAGTGTCAGCGCGTGTTCGAAGTCGTCGGCGGGCAGGATCGCCACAACGGGCCCGAACACCTCGTCCTGCGCGATCCCCATCGCCGGCGTCACATCGTCGAGCACCGTCGGTGCGACGAAGTGGCCCCGCGCGAGCGCGCCGTCGGTGAGTCGTGTCCCGCCGGTGCGTACGCGTGCGCCGGCTTGCGCTGCCGCGGCGACCTCGCGCACGACGCGATCGGCGTGCCGCGCGTCGATGCTCGGCCCGACGTCGACACCCGCTTCGTCGCCGCGCCCCACCACCATCGCCTGAGCCTTCGCGACGAGCCTGTCGGCGAAGGCACCGGCCACCGACCGCTCGACGATCGCGCGCGACGTCGCCGTGCAGCGCTGGCCCGTCGCGCCGAACGCCGCATTGAGGACGATGGCGGCCGCCTCGTCGAGATCGGCATCGGCAAGCACGATCGTCGGGTTCTTCCCGCCCATCTCGAGCTGCACGCGCGCGCGCCGCGTGCCGCACGCCTCGGCGACTGCCGATCCCGTCGCCTCGGATCCCGTGAACGAGATCGCGCGCACCTGCTCGTGCGCCACGAGTGCTTTCCCGGCCTCGCCGGCGCCGTTGACGACGTTCAGGACACCAGCGGGAAGACCGGCTTCGACAAGCACTTCAGCGAGGCGCGTCGCACACAGCGGCGCGAGTTCTGACGGCTTGAGCACGACGGCGTTGCCGCTCACGAGCGCCGGGCACGCCTTCCACGCGGGAATGGCGATGGGGAAGTTCCACGGCGTGATCGCACCCACGACGCCCAGCGGCGCGCGCAGCGTGTGCACGAACACGCGCTCGCGCTCGGACGGAATCACGCGACCGAACAGCCGAGCGCCTTCACCGCCGTAGTACCGCAGGATGTTGATCGTCCTGCCGACTTCGCCGCGTGCCTCGGGGAGCGTCTTGCCCTCTTCACGCGTCATCGTGCGCGCGATGTCGTCCGCACGCGATTCCAGGATCGTGGCCGCGCGATACAGCACGTCGCCGCGCTTGGGCGCCGGTATCGCCGCCCATCCAGAGTGCGCCGCTCGCGCTGCGTCCACGGCGAGTGCGACGTCCTCCGCCGACGATTCCGGAAACGTCCCGACGAGGTCATCGGTGTCGGCGGGATTGCGATTCTCGAAGGTACGTCCGGAGACGGACGCACGCCATTCGCCGGCGATCAGGTTCAGATAGGCGGACACGCGAACAGCTTACCCGACGTCCTCTCGCCCATCGGTCCGCGGTACGCTCGTCGCGTGCGCCTGATCGTCACCGACCTCGACGGGACGTTGATCGACCATCACACGTACTCGGCTGATGCGGCCCGCCCGGCTCTCGACGCCGCGCGGGCGCGTGGCGTGCCCGTGGTGCCGTGCAGCAGCAAGACGCTCGCCGAGATGCGAGTCCTTGCGACGCAGCTCGCGCTGCAGCCGGCGCCCCTCATCGTCGAGAACGGCAGTGCGATCTGGTTCCCGGACACGCGGACGCGCGTTCCCGGTCAGGCCGAGCCGTGGGAGTCGGGCGGCCGCTTACTCGTCCTGGGAGCGAGGGCCGACGCGCTGCGCCCGTTGCTGACGGCCGTGGCCGCTTCGGTCGGCGCGGAGCTTCGTGGGTTCTCTGCGATGACCGACACGGAGGTCGCCGATCGCACGGGTCTGTCGCTCGATACGGCGGCGCTGGCGCGCGCGCGTGACTTCTCGGAGCCGTTCGTGTGCGTCGAAGGCGACGTCGAACTCGCGCGACTGAACGACGCGGCGCGCACGGTCGGCGCGCGTGTGACGCGCGGCGGCCGGTTCTTCCATCTCACGGGGCTGTCGGACAAGGGCAAGGCCGTGAACGTCCTGCGATCGACGTGCGAGCCCGGCACTCGTCTGCTGGGGCTGGGCGACGCGCCGAACGACATCACGCTCCTGCGCGCCACAGACGATGCGGCAATCGTGCCGAGGCCGTCGCATGGTCCGCACCCTGACCTCGTGGCGGCGCTGCCAGCCGCGATCGTCGCTCCCGCGCCGGGGCCTGCCGGCTGGAACGCCGTGGTCCTCGCGTGGCTGTCGCGTGACGTGTGACTTACGCGTTGTCGGCGCGCACCGCGTCGCGCAGGTCCTCGAAGATGTTCGGCTGGGCGGCCACCACGCGGTTCCAGCTGGGGATGAGCGGCATGCCGAGCGGATCGTCGAGGAACTGCCGGCTCGCGATCTGCACGGCCTGGACGAACGCCTCGACGGCCGTTTCCTCGGCGTGCCTGTCGAAGTCGAGGCCGTTGAGCATCGCGTCGTGATG
>CAYRAE010000188.1:0-7199 GCA_964422175.1 uncultured Luteitalea sp.
TCCGCGGCAAGACGTTCGGCATCGTCGGGACCGGCAAGATCGGGCGCGCGCTGGCGCGGATCGCACACGGGTTCGGGTGTCGTGTGGTTGCGACGGACGCGTACCCGGACGCGACGCTTGCCGCCGACCTCGGCGTGACGTACGTGGACGCGGCGCAACTCTACGCCGAGGCCGACGTCATCTCGCTCCACGTGCCGCTGACGCCAGACACGCATCACATGATCGACGCGGAAGCCATCGAGCGGATGAAGCGCGGCGTGATGCTGATCAACACGAGCCGTGGTGCGCTCGTCGACACGCGGGCCCTGATCTTCGCGCTCAAGTCAGGCGCAGTCGGGGCCGCCGGCCTCGACGTCTACGAAGAAGAAGGGCCGCTGTTCTTCCGCGACCTCTCGATGCTCCCGCTGCAGGACGATGTGCTCGCGCGGCTGCTGACGTTCCCGAACGTCCTCGTGACGTCGCACCAGGGGTTCCTGACGCGCGAGGCCCTCGACAACATCGCCGACACCACCCTGGCCAGCATCGACGCCTTCGCCCGCGGCAAGGCGCTGGTCCACCGCGTCACGGGGTGAGCGGGAATGCCGGGAATGCCGGGAATGCCGCGATGCCGGGGATGCCGGTTCCCCACCACGGTGTAGCTGCCGGACTTTGTCCGGCAGGCAGCGATCGCCGCCCGCCGGATGAAATCCGGCGGCTACACCTGTAGGTGCGTCCCATCCGCACCGTGGGGTGCGCCATGCCCGCCTGGCAAATCCGGCGGCTACACCTTCACAAGCACGCCGTACAATGCGCGGCACGCATCCAGGAGTGCAACATGACGATACGTGCCTCGCAATGCGCCGCCGGCCTGCTGGTGGCGACGATGATCGGCGGCGGATGTCAGACCCGGCAGACGCCCGCCTCGCAACCAACGCTCGGCGCGCGAACTGTGCAGCTGCTGACGGTGGACGGGCTCCAGTTCAAGGACCTGAACAAGAACGGCCGCCTCGATCCCTACGAAGACTGGCGGCAGCCGATCGACGCGCGCGTTGCCGACCTCGTGGGCCAGATGACCCTCGAGGAGAAGGCCGGCATGATGGTCGGCCCCACGCTGCCGATGGGCCCCGACGGCAGCGTCAACGAGGAGTCGCGGCCGATGCCCAACCCCTTCGGCGGCCCCTCCTGGACGCTACCGGGCACGTCCGAGGCGGTGCTGAAGCTGCACATCCGACAGTTCATCAATCGCGTCAACACCTCGCCGAAGACGATGGCGACGTGGTTGAACGCCGTGCAGGCGATCGCTGAAGGATCGCGGCTCGGAGTCCCGGCGTTCTTCGTCACCAACCCGCGCAATCACCTGGGCTCGGGCGCCGCCGTGGTCGGGATCGAAGAGGCGGGCGGCACCTTCTCGCAGTGGCCGGGCTCGCTCGGACTCGCCGCCACGCGCGATGCCGCGCTCGTCGAGGCCTTCTCGCGCGTGTCTGCCGAGGAGCACGTCGCTGTCGGCATCCGCGGCGCGTATCACCCGCAGCTCGATCTGGCGACCGAACCGCGCTGGGCGCGCATCTCCGGCACGTTCGGCGAAGACGCGGACCTGACGAGCGCCATGGCGGCGGCCATGGTCCGCGGCTTCCAGGGGCGCACGCTCGGACCGGCGAGCGTCGCGCTGATCTTCAAGCACTTCCCCGGCGGCGGTCCCGCGATCGGCGGCCAGGATTCGCATTTCACCTACGGCAAGTACGACGTCTATCCGGGCGGCAACTTCGACTACCACGTCCGCCCGTTCAAGGCCGCGATCGACGCGGGCGCCGTCGCGATGATGCCGTACTACTCGATCCCGAAGGACATCACGCAGGACCAGGTCGGCATGGCCTTCAACAAGGAGATCGTCACCGACCTGCTGCGCAATCGCCTCGGCTTCACGGGCGTGGTGAACTCGGATTCCGGCATCACCACGTCGATGGTCTGGGGTGTCGAGGACCTCACCGTCGAGCAGCGCTATCGCAAGGCCATCGAGGCGGGCACCGACCTGTTCAGCAACGACGCGACGCCCGAACACGTGGTGAACCTCGTACGCAAGGGCGAGGTGAGCGAGGCGCGCATCGACGAGTCGGTGTCGCGGCTGCTGCGCGTCAGGTTCGGACTCGGCATCTTCGAGAACCCGTATGCGGATCCCGATCTGGCGGAGCAGACCATCCGCAAGGCCGCGTTCCAGGAGCAGGCGCTGGACGCGCAGCGCAAGTCGGTGGTGCTGCTCCACAACGACAAGGGCCTGCTCCCGCTGAAGCCGGGCAGCAAGGTCTACGCCGAAGGGCTGAATGCCGATCTGCTCCGCTCTCGCGGCTTCATCGTCGTGTCGTCGCCGGGCGACGCCGACGTCGCGCTGCTGCGCGTGACGGCTTCCAGATCATCCGGCGGTGGCGCTGGTGCGGCGCCGGCGAGTGGTCCGCGAGGTAACGCGCGTGGTGCGGGGTTCGGTGGTCTGAACACCGATGGTGCGCCGATCGATCTCACGCTGCCCGCCGAGCGGCTCGGGGCGATCCACCGCATCGCCCGCGCGGCGCCCACCGTCGTGGCCATGTACTTCGACCGCCCGTACGTCGTGCCCGAACTGGCCAACGACAGTGGCGCGCTCGTCGCGCACTTCGGCATCAGTGACGAGGCGTTGATCGACGTGCTCGGTGGCGCGCATCCACCGACAGGCAAGCTGCCGTTCGAGCTCCCTTCGTCCATGGACGCCGTGCGCGCGCAGAAGGAGGACGTGCCGCACGACTCTGTCGCGCCGCTGTACGAGTTCGGACACGGGCTCACGTTCGCGTCGGGTTCACCACTCCGATAGACGAGTTTTCCGGCCGTTTCCCGCCCGGGCGATCGGGTTCGTGGAACTCTGTGACACACTCAAGGTCTGTTGCGCCCTCGCCACGGCGAGGGCGCCTGTCACTGCCGGCCCCCTCGTCGCGGAATGCGCCTTGGCCAGGGCCCGTTCACCACAATCCGGAGAAATGCAGAATTGAGTCGAAAGGGAAAGATGACGGCGGTGAAACTGCAGCGCGAACGCGCCCTCGCCGAGCGCCGTCGCGAGAAGCAGGCACGTCGCGCGATGCCGCAGGAAACGGCTGTGGCACGGGTAGACGGCGAGGATCCCGACCTCGCCGGAATTCAGCTGGGTCCGCAGCCCCTGCAGGACTGGCAGCGCGACGACGAGCGCGACGACGAGTAGGCTTCGTCGCGCGCCGTAAGCCGTAAGCCCTGCGTCCCACGTCGGGAACGCGACCGGTTGCCGGTTGCCGATTGCCCGTTGCCGGTCTCTAGTACGGATCCACCTCGACGCCGTTGTTCCAGACGCGATACATCTCTTCGGCGCTGGGCACCTTCGACGGGCGCACGAGGCGGAAGCCGAGCCACTCGGCGTCGGTCATGTACCAGACGCTGGTCGGCAGCTGTGGATCGCGTTCCTTCCACACCGGGTCGGACTTGTACCTGATGGTGCAGTTGACGCGAGCGGCCGGGTCGTTCCAGGAACCGCCGCGAACGGCGATCGGATACGCCGCGGTGGGACGCACCCACGGATTGGTGGCGGCACCCGCGGTGTACGGCGCGTACTGGTCCGCCGTCCACTCCATGACGTTGCCGAGCATGTCGTAGAGCCCCCAGGCGTTGGGCTTCTTCGATCCCAGCGTGTGGTAGGTGCCGTCGGTGAACTCGTTGTTCGGCGAGTTCTTCTGGTACCACGCCACGTCGCCGAGTTGCTCCTCCGGCAACGACGCGGGACCGCCCGCGCGGCACGCGTATTCCCACTCGGCCTCGGTCGGCACGCGGTAGTACTCACCCGTGCGCGCGCTCAGCCACTGCGCGTACTTGTTGGCCGCGTGCGGCGTCATGCTGATTGCCGGAAACCCGCCATTGCCGCGCCCGAAACTCATCTCGAGGTGCGGAGCCGTCGGCCGGCTCAACGCGTCGACCACCGTATCAGGTTTGGCCGATTCGTTGGCCTGGTCGGCGAACATGAACATGAGGTACGCGTCCCAGTTGACCTCCGTGGTCATCATCCAGAACGCGTCGAGCGTCACAGGATGCACGGGCGCCTGATCCTTCGGCGCCCCTGCGTCGGCCGAGCCCATCTCGAACGAGCCGGCGGGAATCGGCGCCATGTCGAACGTGGCGGCCGTGCCGGGAATCGTGACCGTGTACTTGGCGGCCGCACCCGCGGAGTCCGTCGCCCTGGCGAGAATCCGCGTGCGGATCTGTTCGACGACGGCGAGTTCCTTCGCGTCGATGGCCGCCCCGGCGGGTGCCGCGGCGGGTTGACGTGAGGAGACGGGAACCGTGGCCGCCCCGGCCGCGAGGGCCAGGGCGACAACGGTGGCGAGACGGGCTGTCGTCATTACGAGACCTTCGTGCGTCCGGGGATGGCCAGGCCCGGCGGGTCGAACTTCGCGTTCATCTGCATCGCCGGCGGCAGCAGATCGACGGTCGAGTTCAGCGCCTGATCCCAGGTCAGTTCCTGTCCGGAGTACGCGGCATCGCGGCCCATGATGGCGAGCAGCGTGCTGGTGGCGAGGTTGAGGTCGTCGTTCTTCGGCTTGCCCTCGCGGATCGACGCAAACAGCACGTCGTGCTCCCGCTGGTACATGTCGTAGTCCTGCCCCTCCCACTGCCACTTGATCGTGCCGTCGGGCGTCTCGATGCGCGGCTTGCCGCGGCCGAGGAACAGCGTGGCGTCGGTGCCGATCACGTAGTCGAGCGTGCCGTTGAAGCAGCCCGTCGACTGGCGGTTGGCGAGGAACACGCGATACCCGTTCGGCCACACGAAGTTGGCCTCGAAGTGGTCGTAGATGTTGCCGCCGTTGGCGGGCACGGCGCGGCCACCCACGGCCACGCAGCTGGCGGGCGGCTGGTCCTTCATCACCCACATGATCTTGTCGGCGTTGTGGACGGCCTGCTCCACGAGGCTGTCGCCTGACAGCCACACGAAGTTGTACCAGTTGCGCACCTGCCACTCGATGTCGCCCATGCCGGCCGGACGCGCGCTCTCGGGCGGCATCGGCTTGACCGGGTTGGTGTAGTAGGTCGAGTAGTGCGCCACGAGACGCCCGAGCGCTCCGCCGTGGACCTGCTCCATCGCGGCCTGCACGGCGTTGTGATAGCGCCAACAGAATCCGGACACGAGCGCGAGGTTCTTGCTCTTGGCCAGCTTCTGCATCTCGATCGCCTGGCGGATCCCGATCGAGTCGGTCGCCACGGGCTTCTCGCAGAAGATGTGCTTGCCGGCCTCGACCGACGCCTTGAGGTGCGCGGGGCGGAACCCCGGAGGCGCGGCGAGCAGGACGACGTCGACACCGCTGTTGATGACCTGCTCGTAGGCGTCGAGCCCGTGCACGGCCTGGTCGATCTTCACCTGGCTGCCGAACCGCTGGCTGCCCGAGAGCCGCGTCACGGCACGCGTGACGATGGCCTCGTCGATGTCTGCCACGGCGGTCAGGACCGCGTTCTTGTCGGCCGTGAGCGCCTGCCCCGCCGCGCCACTGCCACGCCCGCCAGCCCCGATCAGGCCGACCTTCAGAGCATTGGTGACCGATTGGCCCGAGACGATGCTCGGGAATCCGGCGACGGCGGCACCGGCAGCAGCCCCGGACGTCTTGAGGAAGTCGCGGCGCTCAATCGCGCCGGACGCATTCTTGGGTGTGTTCATCATGGCAGTCCAGTGGAGGGTTGTATGACCGGACGTCGACACGGCGCCCGAATACCCGAATCATAATCCCGGCCGCCGGGAACCGGTATACCCTGCGGCACATATCCGGGCACCGGGCAACCGGGCACCGGATGCAGGCAGCAAGGGGCGACAGCCAACCGGACGGGCGTTCTGTCCCATGGCCCAAGGCCCAGCCCAAGGTCTGAGGATCAAGGCCAACACGATCTGACCCTGATGACGACACCACCAGCTGCATCTCCCACGCTCGTGCGCGGGCTCGGGCTCTTCGCCGCCTACGCGATGGTCGTGGGGAACGTCATCGGCACCGGCGTCTTCCTCAAGGCGCGCGTGATGACGTGCAACGTCGACACCGCCGGCATGGTCCTCGCGGTCTGGGTGATCGCCGGATTCATGAGCCTCCTCGGCGCTCTGACGTACGCGGAACTGGCCACCCTCTTCCCGCGCGCCGGCGGCGAGTACGTCTTCATCCAGCAGGCATACGGCCGATTGTGGGGCTTCCTCTACGGCTGGACGCGCTTCTTCGTCGCGACGACGGGGGCGCTCGCGGCGCTGGCCATGGGCCTCGCGATCTTCCTGAACGCGCTGGCGGGCGGGAGCGTCGAGGCCGTGCGGGTCACGCTCCCCGTGATCGGCTCGGTGAGCGGCATCGCGCTGCTCGCCGTGGCGGCGGTGTGGCTCGTCACGCTCGTCAATTGCGCCGACGTCTCGACGGGCGGGCGCGTGGCGTCGGTGCTCACGGTGCTGAAGCTCGTCCTCGTGACGGGCGTGGGCCTGGGTGCGTTCCTCCTCGCCAACGGCTCGTGGGAGCACTATTCGCTGACTGCAGCCGGTGGCACGTGCGAGGGCGTCGACGCCGCCGCGCGCGGGGGCATGGCCGGAGTCGGCGCCGCCATGATGGCCGCGTTGTGGGGCTACAACGGCTGGAACGAGGTGACCTACGTGGCTGGCGAAGTCCGCGATCCGGGTCGCGCGCTCCCCTTCGCGATCATCGGCGGCATCGTCACGATCATCGTGCTGTACGTGACGCTCAACGCCGGCTATTTCTACGTGCTGCCGCCGGCGGCCATCGCCAGCGTCTCGGCGGCCTCGCCCGTGGCCACGGTCGTGGCGACGGAGTTCCTCGGACCCGCCGCCGCGGGGTTGATGAGCGGCCTGCTCGCGATCTCGGTGATGACGGCGCTCCAGATCGTCGCGCTCGTCGGCGCGCGCGTGCCCTATGCGATGGCCACCGACGGCGTGTTCTTCCGAAGCCTCGCGCACCTCAGCCCGCGCTCGCGCGTCCCGGTGCGCGCACTCGTGGCGCAGGCGGTGTGGGCGTCGGTGCTGGTGCTCTCCGGGACGTTCGACACGCTCACCGACTACGTCATCTTCGCCGTCCTCATCTTCATGGGCCTGGCCACGACGTCGGTGTTCGTCTTCCGCCGCCGGCTGCCCGACGCGCCGCGCCCGTATCGCACGTGGGGCTATCCCGTGGTGCCCGTGCTGTTCCTCCTCACGGCCGCCTGGC
>CAYRAE010000189.1:0-4158 GCA_964422175.1 uncultured Luteitalea sp.
GATGAAGTAGGGCGAGAGGTAGCCGCGGTCGAACTGCATGCCCTCGACGACCTCGAGCGAGGTCTCCATGGACTTGGCTTCCTCGACCGTGATCACGCCGTCCTTGCCGACCTTCTCCATCGCTTCTGCGATGATCGTGCCGATGGTGCTGTCGCTGTTGGCCGAGATGGTGCCGACCTGCGCGATGGCGTTGCCGCTCACCGGCTTGGCGAAGCTCTTGAGCTGCTCGATCACGACCTCGACGGCCTTGTCGATGCCGCGCTTGACTTCCATCGGGTTGGCGCCGGCCACGACGTTCTTGGCGCCTTCGCGATAGATGGCCTGCGCGAGCACGGTGGCGGTGGTGGTGCCGTCGCCGGCGATGTCGCTGGTCTTGCTCGCGACTTCACGCACCATCTGCGCGCCCATGTTCTCGAGGGGATCCTTCAGCTCGATCTCCTTGGCGACGGTGACGCCGTCCTTGGTGATCGTGGGCGACCCGAACTTCTTGTCGAGGACGACGTTGCGGCCCTTGGGCCCGAGCGTCACCTTCACCGCGTCGGCGAGTTGGTTCACGCCGCGCAGGATGGCCTGACGCGACTCCGCACCGTAGACGATTTGCTTGGCCATGTCGTTGATTCCCCCTTACGCCATCACCGCGAGAACTTCGTCCTCACGCATGATCAGGTACTCCTTGCCGTCGACCTTGATCTCCTGGCCCGAGTACTTGCCGAAGAGGATCGTGTCGCCTTCCTTCACGTCGAGGGGCGCCACCTTGCCGTCGTCCTTGATCTTGCCCTTGCCGACCGCAACGACCTTGCCCTGTTGCGGCTTTTCCTTGGCAGAGTCGGGGATGATGATCCCGTTGACCTGCTGTTCCCCTTCTTCGATACGTTCGACGATGAGCCGATCGTGGAGAGGTCGGAGGTTCATGGTGTGCACTCCAGTCCAGATTGAGAGATGAGGGCAGGCGTTTCTGCGCCCGCCGGAAACGATGCCACCGCGTCACGGCGACTTGGCAGTCGACGTAGACGACTGCCAAGTATACAGCGTCGGTTTTGGCAGTCAAGCCCCGCGAGTGCCAGCGCCGTGGAGCATGGAGGAGCAGAGGGGCCGGGCTCGGAGAGCCGGCCCTCCGGGCCCGACCCCAAGCCCTACTTCAGCTTGTATTCCGTGATCTTGCGCGCGAGGGTGTTGCGGTGGAGGCCCGTGAGCTCGGCGCAGCGCGTGATGCTGCCCTGGCTGCGTTCGAGGGCGCGGGCGAGGAAGCGGCGTTCGAACTCGCAGGCGGCGTCGGCGTAGCGGATGCCGTTGTCGACCATCTCGGTCACGAGGCGTTCGATTTGGCGATGCATCTCCACAGGGGGTGCGCTCAGGCGAGATCGGTTCCCGTCAGGCGGCGGAAGGCGTCGAGGTACTTGTCGCGCGTGCGCGCCACCACATCGTCGGGCAGCGACGGCACGGGCGGTTGCTTGTCCCACGCGATGCGTTCGAGGTACTCGCGGACGAACTGCTTGTCGAAGCTCGGTTGCGGGCCGCCGGGCGCGTACGCGTCGGCGGGCCAGTAGCGCGACGAGTCGGGCGTCAGCACTTCGTCGATCAGCAGGACCTGCGTGCGACCGTCCTCTTCCACGAGCCCGAATTCGAATTTCGTGTCGGCGACGAGGATGCCGCGTGTGGCCGCGTGTGCGGCGCCTGCCGTGTAGAGGGCCAGCGTCAACGCCTTCACCTGCGCGAAGACGTCAGCGCCGAGCACGGCTTCGGCCTGGGCTTCGGTGATGTTCTCGTCGTGTCCCGATTCGGCCTTCGTCGCCGGCGTGAAGATCGGTTCTGGCAGCTTGTCGCACTGACGCAGGCCTGCCGGCAGTCGATGTCCGCACAGCGTGCCCGTCGCCTGGTAGTCCTTCCAGCCGGACCCTTCGAGATACCCGCGCGCGATGCACTCGACGGGCAGCGGCTGCGTTCGCCGCACGAGCATCGACCTGCCGGCGAGTGCAGCGGCGAGCGGCGCCGCGGCAGCGGGGAAGTCGCTGACGTCCGTCGAGATCAGATGGTGCGGCGTGAGCTGTCCCAGCGTGCGGAACCAGAAGGCCGACAACTGCGTGAGGATGCGTCCCTTGTCGGGAATGCCCGATCCGAGCACGTGATCGAACGCCGAGATCCTGTCGGTCGCGACGATGAGCAGGCGATCATCGCCGGCCTCGAACACGTCACGCACCTTGCCGCGGCGCAGCAACGGCAGGTCGATGTCAGGCGTGGAGAGCAGGGGAGTCGTAGGCACGGCGGGAACGAGGACCGCCAAGGATAGCGCGATTCGTGAGTGCCGTGCCGTGCGCACGGGGCCTGTCGCCGGACAGCCCCATCCGTCCTCCTCGCCAGAAGCACTTGTACGGGAGAGGCTCGTCGGCACGGGCGGGGCGGCCCCGTCCGGCGCCACCCGTGCGCGCGTCCGGAGCCGTTCCTCCGTCCTTCGTCCTGCTCTGTCAATTCCTGATTCGGAGACTGCCCTGGTCGAGCGTGAGCTTCACGAGGGGGCCGCCGCCGGCAACCGGGCCGGCGAATGTCTTGCGGCCGTCGGTGTCGGTGAGCACGAGTCCATGCGGCAGGCGGAGGTCGCCGTTGGTGACGGTCGCGTCGAGGGCCACCCCGCCGTTCTTCGGGAGCGTCACTTCCACCTCGTCGCGTTCGATGCCGATGGTCGTGGGAACGGCTGCCGTGAATTCGGCTGTCACCGTGAGGCGCTCGGCCTCGATCGTCAGGGGATGCGCCACATCACGCAGCACGATCGTGCCGCCCTCGCCCGTCACCTTCACGGGGCCGCCGGTGCCACGGATGTCGGAGCGGCATTGCTGCTGCGTGAAGGTGATGGGCCCCGTGGGATCGATGATGTCCACCGTCATGCGGTCGGCGTCGAGCGTCACGGACGCCGGTGCGTCGATCCGGAGGCGTCCCCGATCGGCCGTGAGGTTCACCGTCGCGCCAGGACCCAGTTCCGCGCGGCTGTCGCGCAACTCGCCGGTGATGGGGCCCGCGATGCGTTCGGTCGTCAGTTCGCCTCGGTAGGTCTGAAGGTGCAGCGCGGCGACGTCGCGGATCTCCGCCGACCCGCGTCCACCGATCCTGACGGCCAGACGGCGGGGCAGCGTGACGCGCATCTCGTACCGGGGCGGCCTCATGTGGTCGTCGCTCCGCACGTCGGCGACGACCCGATCGCCGTCCTCCTCGAGCGTCAGCGTGAGTTGCCGTTCCTGTCGTGCGGCGTCGGCCTCGTCCATCGCGGCCACCATCGTCTCGAGCTCGATCTCGATGTCATCGCCATCGCCGCCCTCGACCACCACGGCCGCCCGCATCTCGCCGAAATCGAGCGTCGTGACATTCGCCGATGGCGTGACCCGTGCCGTCCTGGCCACGGTGCGCCGGATGGCCGGGCCGCTGAAGTGCGAGCGCGCCATCTGGAAGATCCGGCTGAGCGAGAAGCCCTGCGCATCGGCCGGCGCGGCGGGTGCGGCGACCTGGTAGACGCCGATCCCCAGCACAACGAAGACCACCAGCAGTAGCAGTTCGCGCTTTCCCATAGCCTCGGAAACCCCACCTATAGTACAGTTCGCCCCGAACAGCCCACTTGCAGATGACGGGCTACCTCAAGCACGCAACCATCCTGCTCGTCACCGTGGGGCTCGTCGCACTCTTCCTGCGACAAGCCGACCTGTCGGCCGTCGCCCGCGAGCTCTCACAGGCCACTCCCGTTGGGATCGTCCTGGCGTTCGTCGCCTCGGTGACCACGTACGTATTCCGCACCATCCGCTGGCAGTACCTGCTCCTGCCGGGCGGGCATGTACCGTTCTGGCCGGCATGCCGTGCCACGGTGATCGGCTTCGGCGCCAATGCCATGCTGCCCGGCCGCGTCGGTGAAGTGATTCGTCCGTACCTGCTCGCGCGCACGCAGCGCCTCGACCCGACCGCCACGTTCGCCACGATCGTCCTGGAGCGCGCCCTGGACATCATCACGCTGCTCCTGTTGTTCGCGGTGAGCGTGGCGTGCTTCGATTCGCGCTTCGCGGTCAATGACGGGCAAATGCTGCGGACGGTTCAATTGGGCGGGCTCATGGCGGCCGGTGCCGCGCTGGCCGGGCTCGTGATGGCCTTCGTGTTCGCCGGTCATGCGGAGCGGGTCGGCGT
>CAYRAE010000189.1:4258-7166 GCA_964422175.1 uncultured Luteitalea sp.
TCGGTGCGCCTGGCGCTCACGTCCCTGTATGCCGCCGACAACGACAGGGCCGTGGCCTACGCCGTGGCGCTGCATGCGCTGTCGTTCATCCCGATCTCGCTGGCGGCCCTGGTGCTGGTGGCGAGGGAGGGGCTCAGCCTGCGCCGCATCGGCGACATCACCCGCGACGGCGTGCCTCCGCCGGTCGCGCGTCTCGAAGAGAGTCAGGCCGGATGAAATGTCCTTACTGCAGCCACCTGCACGACAAGGTGGTAGATTCGCGTGAGAGCCGCGAGGGAGAGGTCATCCGCCGCCGGCGTGAATGCCTCGAATGCGGACGGCGGTTCACGTCGTACGAACGGGTGGACGAGATCCCGTACATGGTCGTCAAGAAGGACGGCCGGCGGGAACGGTTCGATCGGCAGAAGCTCATCGCAGGCCTGCTCAAGGCGTGCGAGAAGCGGCCGGTCCGTGTGAATGCGCTCGAGGCCGTGGCCGACCGTGTGGAGGCCGCGCTGCAGGAGCGCCCGGACAAGGAGATCAGCACCACCGAGATCGGTCAGCACGTGATGGCGGAACTCCGGCAGCTGGACAAGGTCGCGTACGTGCGATTCGCGTCCGTGTACCGGCACTTCCGCGACATCGGCGAGTTCATGACCGAGCTCGAGGATCTGATCAAGTCGAAGGATTGACGATGCGGCTGCACGCGCTGCTGCTGGTCTGCCTGCTGTCACTGGCCTCCTCTGTGTGGGCCGACACCCTGGTGCGCGTCGAGACGACGCTGCACGATGGTGAGGTGCGTGTCAGCTTCGAAGTCGACGACGCCGTGTCGGAGGCCGTGCGCGCGGCGATCCAGAGCGGGCTGCCGACCACGTTCGCTTACGACGTCACGCTCCAGCAGTCGTCGCGCTGGTGGTTCGACAAGACCATCGCGTACATGCGCGTGTCGGCCGTGGTGCGATTCGACAATCTCACGCGCCGCTACCAGATCACCTTCATCGAGGACGGCCGCGTCGAGGAAGTGCGGACCACCGACGACGAGGCCACGGCGGTGCAGTGGCTCACGCGGTTCTACGGGCGTCGCCTGTCGTCGCACCGGCTCGTCGACGGCGGCGACTACCACGTCAGCGTCAAGGCCCAGACGCGTCCGCGCATGCTCGGCTGGGCGTGGCCGTGGACGCCCGGTTCCGTGCTCGGCAGCGTGAGCTTCCGCTTCCGCCCGTGACGTGTCCATCCTCAACCTGACCGAGCCGTCTGTCGCGCCATCGGCGCCGCCGGCGCCAGACACGCCGGTGTCGAGTGCGCCCGCCGGTCCACCTCCGCAACGACCCCTTCGCGACAACCCGATCTTCGTCCTGCTGGCCATCGGCCTGCTGGTGGCGGCGCTCGTCGCGCTCGTCACGCTCGCCGATCAGTCGGCGGGCCTGTCGCCCGCGCTCCTCAGCGAGGTGGTGCTCTACGCGCTCGTCGCCGTCGACCTCACGATGCTGTGCGCGCTCGGGTTCGTGCTCGCGCGCAACGTCATCAAGCTCGTGGTGGAGCGCCGGCGTGCGCTGCCGTTCGCGCGCTTCCGCGCGAAGCTCGTCGCCGCGATGCTCGGGCTCGCGCTCGTGCCCGCCGTCCTGGTCCTCATCGTCGGCAGCGAGCTGATTCGCAACAGCGCCAGCCGCTGGTTCGCGCCGCCCGTCGACGACGTGCTCGCCGCCGCGCGCGAGATCGCGAGCGACTACTACCAGGACGCGCAGATGCTCACCAGCCGCCAGGCCGTGCGCCTGGCCCGCCTGCTGGCGACGGCGGGAATCGATCGCGGCGACGTCGCGACGATCCGCGCGCGCGTGTCGCCGGAAGTGGCCTCGGGCAGGTCCACGCTGATCGAGGTGTACCGCGTGGTTCCGGACACCGATCCGCTGGAAGTGCTGCCGCTGTTCGAAGTGGCGGCGCCGAACGTGCCGCGCGACGTGCCGCGCGCGTCGGCCGACCGTCTCGCGGCGCGTGTGGCGGCAGGCAGCGCCGACACGCGTGTCATCGAGCCGCTCGGCAGCGGCGGCGAACTGGTGCGCTCGGCGTCGCTGGTGCGCCCGCTCGACACCATGACGCCCGTGGGCGTCGTGATCGTCAGCGAGCACCTGTCGGGCAGCCTCGCGCAGCACAGCCGCCGCATCATCGAGGCCTACGAGGGCTATCAGCAGTTGCGCGTGTTGCGCCGGCCGATCGAAGGCGTCTACCTGTCGTTCTTCCTGATGATGACGCTCTTCATTCTGGTGAGCGCGACATGGCTGGGACTCTACACGGCCAAGCGCATCACGCGCCCCATCGGGCTGCTGGCGGCGGGCGCGCGTGAAATCGGACAGGGCAACTTCGGCTACCGCATCGAGCCGGAGACCGCCGACGAGTTCGGCCAGCTTGTCGAGGCCTTCAACACGATGGCTGGCGAACTCGAACTGTCGCGCGCCGAGGTGCAGCGCAAGGGGCGCGAAGTCGAAGGTCGCGGCCGCTACATCGAGACGATCCTCAAGCGCATCGCGACAGGCGTCATCTCTCTCGATCAGAGTGGCCGGATCAACACGATGAACAGCGCCGCCGCACGGCTGCTGGGGCTCGATCAGTCGGCGGTGGGGCAGATGTTCGACGACGTGTTCGCGCGGCAGGATCTGCGGCCGCTGCTCTCGATTCCACAGGGTGCGGCACGCACGCGCGGCGGCACCGCCGGCCACGAGATTACCCTGGTGCGCGACGGCCGCGACCTCCATCTGGCCGTGGCCGCCACACCGCTGCGCGACGAGGGCGCCTCGGTCGGGACGGTACTCGTGTTCGACGACGTCACGCCGCTGATCCGCGCGCAGCGGGTGTCTGCGTGGCGCGATGTCGCGCGTCGCCTGGCGCACGAGATCAAGAACCCGCTCACGCCGATCCAGCTCAGTGCCGAGCG
>CAYRAE010000190.1:0-7150 GCA_964422175.1 uncultured Luteitalea sp.
GGCTACAAGGCCTACGTCGTGGCGCCGCCCGCCGGTGGGCAGGTGATCTACAAGGTCCGCGTCGGCATGGACCTGCAGCGGCAGGAAGCCGACACGATCATGCGCCGCCTGCAGAAGGAAGAGAAGTTCAAGCCCTGGATTACGCGCTAGCGATCCTGTCGGGCGTGCTGTACGCGCTCAGCATGCCCAAGCCGGCGCTGGCGCCCCTCGGTTGGGTTGCGCTGGCGCCGCTGTGTCTGGCCGTTGCGCGCACGGCCGCACGGCCCGCACCGCTCGGGATGCGGCCCTTCCTGCTCGGACTGACCACCGGTCTCGTCGCCTTCGCCGGCACCGTATCGTGGACCTCCGACGTCCTGGCGATCTTCGGTGGGCTGAACGCCGCGCTCGCCTGGGCGCTCGCGGCGCTCCTCATCGCCTATCTGGCTGTCTATCCAGCCCTTTTCAGTCTCGCGCTGACGACAGCGCTGGTGCGTGGCGGCCTGCCGGCGCTCGCGCTGGCACCGGTGATCTGGGTGGGCACCGAATGGCTGCGCGGCACGCTGTTCACGGGGTTCCCGTGGGTGCTGCTCGGGTACAGCCAGGCCGACGCCATCGCGCCGCTCCAGGTGACGAGCCTGGTCGGGATCTACGGACTCTCGGGTCTCGTGGCCTGTCCGTCGGCGGCCCTCGCGCTGTTACTCGTACCAGACCGGCGACGGACGCGTACGCGCCTCGTCGGAGCCGCGGTGCTCGTCGCGCTGCCGCTGATGGGGGCGGCATGGGGGCAGTGGCGCGTGCAGGGCGAGGCGCTGCTGCAGGGGCCTGTCGTGCGTGCGGCGGTCGTCCAGGGCAACATCCCGCAGGACGAGAAGTGGGATCCCGCGCATCGCGACGCGATTCTGAATCGATACCTGTTGCTGACGCGTCAGGCCGCGCAGCAGGGCGTCGAACTGGCGATCTGGCCCGAGTCGTCGACGCCCTTCGTCTTCGGTCGCGATGCGGCGCTCACCGCGGCGATGCGCGACGGCCTCGCGGACGTACGCGTTCCCATCGTCTTCGGCACCGACGAGGTCATCGGGCCGAAGGAGTTCTACAACTCCGCGATGGTGATGGACGCCGACGGTCGTATCGCCGGCTCGTATCGCAAGATGCAGCTCGTGCCGTTCGGCGAGTACATCCCCGTGCGGCCGCTGCTGTTCTTCGCCGAGCCGCTCGTCGAAGGGTTCTCCGATTTCAGCGCCGGGCGCGAGGTGACGCTGCTGCCGATTGGCGAGCATCGGCTGTCGGTGGCCGTGTGCTATGAGGCCGTGTTCCCGTGGCTCTCGCGCCATGCCGTACGCGAGGGCAGTCAGCTGCTCACGACGATCACGAATGACGCGTGGTACGGCCGATCGGCGGCGCCCTATCAGCACTTCCAGCAGGCGCGCGTGCGCGCCGTCGAGACGGGCCGCTACCTCATACGCTCGGCCAACACCGGCATCAGCGCCATCATCGATCCCTACGGCCGCATCGTCGTGCAGTCGCCGTTGTTCGAAACCGGCACGTGGACGGGAGACGTGCGCTGGCTCGACGGCATCACGCCGTACGTCCGTATTGGTGATTCCCTCGCCTGGGCCTGCACGATGGTCACCGTGATCCTGCTGGTGTTGAGAGTCGCAGGAGCGAGGGCCGGACTCGGAGACCCGGGCCCACCCACTGCGACGGCCAGGTAGGGGCGGCCCTCCGGGCCCGCCCGTCGACTGCCCCTGCTCACCTGAGCATGTCATTGAGCGCCTTGATCGCGGCGACGTCGAACTTCGGCTTGCGATCGTAGGTGAGGAGCCCGTTGATCTCCTGCTCCACGTCGGTCAACTGCGTGTAGCAGATGCCGATGATGCGCGGCACTTTCGCGATGCCCTCGTAGAGACCGCGCAGCCTGGCGATCGCCGATTCCGGCGTCTTCTCGACGCCCGAGTAGCCCCACGCGCCGTCGGGCGCGGGTGAGCCGGGAACGTGATACGCGATGCCGCCGAACTCCGACAGGAAGATCGGCGACCCGTTGTACGCGTAACCGGGGACCAGCGCGGCGCGGGCGTTGTCCGGGATGCGCGCGTCTGGCTTCTCCAGCACTGCGTACTTCTGCGCGAGTATCTCGCCCGTCCGTGCGTAGTCGTGGATGCCGAACACGTCCGTCGTGTCCACGTGTTCCCAGCCATCGTTCTCGATCACCAGGCGCGTCTGGTCGATCGACTTCGTGAGCATGTAGTTGGCCTTGAGGTGCGCCTGCTGGCGCGCGTCGCGCAGGTTCGGCGTACCCCAGCTCTCGTTGATCGGGATCCACATCACGATCGACGGGTGGTTGATGTCGCGCTCCAGGACTTCGAGCCACTCGCGCGTGAACCGGCCGACGTACTGGTCGTCGTACAGGTAAGCGTTGGCCATCTCGCCGGACACGAGGAATCCGAGCTTGTCGGCCCAGTACAGGAACCGCGGATCCTCCACCTTCTGATGCTTGCGCGCACCATTGAAGCCCATCGCCTGCATCGTCTTGATGTCGTACTGGATGGCTTCGTCTGATGGCGGCGTCAGCAGCGACTCGGGCCAGTAGCCCTGATCGAGCACCATCTTGAGATAGGCGCGGCGGCCGTTGAACTGCAGCGCCTGCCCGTCGACGACGATCTCCCGATAGCCGTAGTAGGTCTGCACGCGATCGAGCACGGTGGTGCCGCGCACGAGTTCGAGCGTGACGTCGTACAGGTTGCCCTGCCCGATGTTCCACCGCACCGGATCGTGAACGGTGAGGCCGAGCGATGCGCGTCCGCCTTCGGTGGTCGCCTCGCCGCGCGCGACTTCCACATCGCCACGCCGCACGGTGGCGCGCAGGATCTGGCCGGCGCCGGCGCGCGCGATCCGCGCATCGAAGCGGACGGCACCGTCCATCGCGGGATGCGTGCGGACGTGCGTGAGGTAGCTGTCGCCCACGGCCTCGAGCCACACCGTCTGCCAGATGCCCGTCGTGCGCGTGTAGAAGATGCCTTCGGACTTCTCCTTCCAGTACTGCTTGCCGCGCGGGATGAAGCGATCGGTGGGCGGGTCTTCCGCACGGAGGACGATCCTGTTGGTGCCGTCACGCGCGACGTCGGTGATGTCGAAACTGAAGGGTGTGCTGCCGCCTTCATGGTCGCCGAGCTTGTGGCCGTTCAGCCAGACCGTCGCGCGGTAGTCCACGGCGCCGAACTTGAGGAGCACCCGGCGCCCCTTCCAGGCCGCCGGCACCTCCACGTCGCGCGCATACCAGACGACGGGATGGAACGTGCGATCGCCGATACCGCTCTTCGGACTCTCGAACGCGAACGGCACCACGATCTGCCGATCGAACGTCCGCTCGCCCGTGTACCACCGCTCCCGCACGCCCGCATCCCCATCGTCGAACGCGAAGCGCCAGGGGCCATTCAGGTTCAACCAGTCCGTTCGCTCGAACTGCGGATTCGGGAACTCAGGTCGCGGAATCGACTGGGCGTTCGCCAGCAGGGGGAATACGGAGAAGGCCAGGGCCAGCCACCAGGCACCACGTTGTCGCATGGAGCCGTACGCTAGCACACGTCACAGGGCCGGTGTTGCGCGGCCGCGCCGAAGCGAGAACGCGGGGCGGACGGTATACTGACCCACTGAACCGTGGCCGACTATTCCCCGCAATCCATCGAGCAGAAGTGGCAGGAACGCTGGACCGCGACAGGGGCCTTCGAGGTCACTGAAGACGCGTCAAAACCGGCGTTCTACTGCCTGGAGATGTTCGCCTATCCGTCGGGCCGGGCCCACGTGGGGCACGTCCGCAATTACATGATTGGCGACGTCGTCGCGCGCCTGAAGCGCATGCAGGGCGCCAACGTCCTCCATCCGTTCGGGTGGGACGCCTTCGGACTGCCCGCCGAGAACGCCGCGATCAAGAACGGCCTGCACCCGGAGCAGTGGACGCTCGACAACATCGCGTACATGAAGGGCCAGTTGCAGCGCCTCGGCATCAGCTACGCCTGGGGACGCGAACTGGCGACCTGCCTGCCGGACTACTACCACTGGAACCAGTGGCTCTTCAACAGGATGCTCGAGCGCGACCTGGCGTACCGTCGCCGGTCGACGGTCAACTGGTGCCCGAGCTGTCTCACGGTCCTCGCCAACGAGCAGGTGATCGACGGCGCGTGCTGGCGCTGCGGCTCGCAGGTCACGTCGCGCGAACTGGAACAATGGTTCCTGCGCATCACGCACTACGCCGAGGAGCTGCTCGAAGGCACGTACAAGCTGCCCGACTGGCCCGAGAAGGTGCTGACGATGCAGCGCAACTGGATCGGGAAGTCGGAGGGCGTGCAGGCGACGTTCCCGATTGCCGACGATGAGGGGCGTGCCACGGCCGCCGGCATCGACGTCTTCACGACACGCATCGACACCATCTACGGCGCGACGTTCGTCCTCATCGCGCCCGAGCACGAGCTCGTGGAGGTCTTCGCCGCCGAGTCGCACGATCCCGCGGGTTTCCGTCGTCAGGCCGAGCGCTTCAGGCAGCAGGATCGCCTGGGCCGGATGTCGGGCGAAGTGGAGAAGGAAGGCTTCGACACGGGCCGGCGCGTGCTCAATCCCTTCACCGGCGAGGACGTGCCCGTGTGGGTGGCCAATTTCGTGCTCGGCGGCTACGGCACCGGCGCGATCATGGCGGTACCCGCGCACGACGTGCGCGACTTCGAGTTCGCGCGGAAGTACGAGTTGCCCGTGAAGGTGGTGGTCAAGCCTATCGGCGGCGAGGCGGCCGACGGCGCAACGATGACCGAGGCGTTCGTGGAGGACGGCGAGAGCATCGCGTCAGACGAATTCAGCGGCCTGCCGAAGCACGAGGCCTGGGCGAAGATGGCCGCGTCGGCGGAAGCGCGCGGGATCGGGACGCGCACCATCCAGTACCGTCTCAAGGACTGGGGGGTGTCGCGCCAGCGGTACTGGGGCACGCCGATTCCCGTCATCCACTGCCCGGCGTGCGGCGTCGTGCCGGTGCCAGACGATCAACTGCCCGTGGTGCTGCCGAAGATCGTCGAGTTCACGGGGAAGGGTGAGTCGCCGCTCGCGCAACTGCCCGAGTTCGTGAACGTGGCGTGTCCGGCGTGCGGCGCCGACGCGCGGCGTGAAACCGACACGATGGACACGTTCTTCGATTCGTCCTGGTACTTCTACAGGTTCACCGACGCGAAGAACGACACGCTGCCGTTCGATCCGGCCAAGTGCAACTACTGGGCACCCGTCGACTTCTACAGCGGCGGCGTCGAGCACGCCATCCTGCACCTGATCTACTCGCGCTTCTTCGCGCGCGTGTTCCGCGATCTCGGCATGGTGGCGCACGACGAGCCGTTCGCGCGTCTGCTCACGCAGGGCATGGTGCTCAAGGACGGACAGGTCATGTCCAAGTCCAAGGGCAACGTCGTCGATCCCGACGAGATGATCGCGAGATACGGGGCCGACGCGCTGCGTCTCTACGTGATGTTCGTGGCGCCGCCGGAGAAGGAAGTCGAGTGGACCGACACGGGCCTCGAGGGCAGCTATCGCTTCCTGACGCGCGTGTGGCGGTTCGTCGAACCGCTGGCGCCGTTCCTCGCCGGCGCGCCGGATGTGTCCGACATCGCCGAGTTCTCGGCTGACGAACGCGCCCTGCGCCGCAAGACGCACCAGACGGTGGCGCGGCTCTCGGAGGACCTGTATCCGCGCGTGCACCTCAACACGGCCATCTCCGGACTGATGGAACTGGTCAACGAGCTCTACGCGTTCGGCGACGCCACGGGTCTCTTCAAGCCCGGACGTCGGGCGACGGCCGATACCGATGCCCCGTCGGCGCCGGACGTGCCTGCGAGCACGCTCGCTGCCGCGCGCGAGGCCGTCGAAGCCCTCGTGCGTCTCCTGTCGCCCTTCGCGCCGCACATGTCCGAGGAACTCTGGGAGATGCTCGGTCACGACGGTGGCATCGTGGCGGCGGGGTGGCCGGCGGCCGACGCCGAGGTGGCGCGCGAGGAAGCGATCGAGATGCCGGTGCAGGTGAACGGCAAGGTGCGCGGGCGCGTCACGGTCCCCGCTGGTGCGACCGACGATGTGGTGCAGGCGGCGGCACTGGCGGAACCGGGTGTGAAGGCGCACACCCACGGCAAGACGATCGTGAAGGTCATCATCGCGACCGGCCGTCTCGTGAGCGTGGTGGTGCGATGACCGTCGATCGACGCCGGCGCTCATTGCTCTGGGCCGTCCTGGGCGTTGCCGGCGCGGCGACGACCGGGTGCGGGTACTCGCTGGCGGGTCGCGGCAACTTCCTGCCGTCGTACATCCGCGTGATCGGCATCCCGATGTTCGCCAACAACACGTCGGTGTACGACATCGAGCAGCAGTTCACCGAGCGTGTACGCACCGAATTCCTCGGTCGCGGCAGGTACCAGGTGGTGCCGCAGGCCGAAGGCGCCGATGCCGTGCTCAATGGAACGGTGGCGGGCCTCAGCCTCGAACCCAGCGGCTTCAACGAGCAGCAGCAGGCCACGCGGTATCTCCTGCGCGTGAACCTGAAGATCGAGTTCCGCGACGTCAAGGCCAACAAGTTGATCTGGGAGAACCCGTCGCTGGAGATCGTCGACGAGTACGACCTCACGACGGGGCAGGGCGCGCTCGACCCGTCGGCCTTCCTCGGCCAGAACCGCTCCGCGGCGGACCGCATCGCCGATACCGTCGCGCGCCGCACCGTCTCGTCGATCCTCGAGGCGTTTTGATCGCTACTGGAGCGCTGGCGTGACGTCGCGTGAACTCTCCGCCGCGCTCGCACGCGGCACCGTCGCGCCCGTCTACCTGGTGATTGGCGACGACGAGGTGGGGAAGGACGAAGTCGTCGCGGCGCTCACGGGACTCGTCGAGGAAGACCTGCGCGGCTTCAACGTGGAGCGCTTCACCGCGGGCGACGCGCGTCCCGATGATGTGGTGGGGGCCGTGCGCACGCTGCCGATGCTCGGCGACAGACGCGTGGTCGTGTTCACGCACATCGAGCGTCTTTTCAAGGGTCGCAGGAAGGCTGCGGACGCCGACGACGAGACGGCGGGCGACGATGGTCCGGCGCCGGATCCGGGAGGCCTCGAAGGCTATCTCGCCAATCCCGAACCGCCGAACGTGCTCGTGCTCGTGGGCA
>CAYRAE010000191.1:0-7130 GCA_964422175.1 uncultured Luteitalea sp.
CACGGCGACGACAGCCGCGGCGATCGCGAGGCGCCAGGGACGCGACAGCATGATCAGGCCGTTTCGTGCTCGTCCAGGATGCGGACGAGTCCGAGATCGACGAGCCGCGTCACGAGATCACGCATGTCGCGTTCGCAGGTGGCGTCGTCCACGTCGAACTCCGCCTTGACGCGCGCGCACAGCGCATCGAACGTCACGGGGACGGCGAGTGCCGTCCAGACGCTCGTGCCGGCCCCCTCGATGGTGAAGTACCGCCCCGCGACGGGGTCCAGCAGGATGCTGGCCTCGTCGCCGACACCACTGCCGAGCACGTCGGCGCGAGCCACCAATCGCGAACCGGGGGTGAGCACGAGGCGATCATGCCACGAGAGCCATCGCCGCCTCCATTTGCCACGCACGCGTGGGGTAGCCCACACTGCGGCGTCATGACGATGGGCGAACGCGGATACTGGCTCGGGGGGATGGTCGTGCGATCGCCATTCGAACTGCCCGGCGTGCCGGCCGCCGATCCCGCGGCGGCCGCCGATCTCACCATCGTTGACTCTCGGGGCACGCCGCCGCCGGCCGGCGACACACACGAGGCCAGTCCTGATGGCCGGCGCGTCAGGATCGTGGGTGGTGTCGGACGTTTCCTCGTCGAAGACGGCGCACGCGTACTGGCGTGGCCCGACGACGACATCGAACCGGGGACGTTGGCGCAGTGGCTGACGGGTCCCGTGCTGGCCGTTGCGGCGATGCAGCGCGGACGCCTGGTGCTGCATGGCGCGGTGATCCGGATCGGCTCGGCAGCCGTCGTGGTGCTTGCGCATTCAGGGGTTGGCAAGTCCACGATGGCGACGGCCTGTGCGGGCCGCGGGCACGCCGTGCTTGCCGACGACATCGCGGTCGTCGACGCCGACGGTGACCACCCGCGCGTCCATGCCCATGCGCCAGTGGTCCGCCTGTACGAGCCGCCGTCAGGAGTCGACGTGCGCGCGTCGTGGGTTGCCGCCGACAAGCGCGCGTATGCCCTGCCGGCTCACGCGTCGGGCCCGGTTCGGATCGCCGCGCTGGTCGCGCTCGACGATGGGGACTTCGCGTGCGCCCGTCTCGCCGCCGGCGCTGCAGCCATGGAGCTGGTGCGGTACTCGTTCTGTCGGCCGCTGCTCGTTGACGTCCAGCATGCCCTGCACCTGCGGCAGTGCGCGCACCTCGCGTCATGCGTGCCCGTTTGGACGCTTCGACGGCCGCGCGAGTTGACCGCTCTCCCTGCTGTCGTGGACGCTCTGGAGGGGATCGTTGCCGAGCCGTGGCGTGCTACACTTGCGCGCGTTGAACCTCAACAGGAGATTCGTCGTTGACTTCATGTACGCCCAAGACGACCGTTCCCACTACGGAAAATACGCCTCGTAAACCGTACCAGACGCCTCGTGTCGTCGATCACGGCGACCTGGCGCGCATGACGCAGCAGAGGCCCTCTGCCGCGTCCGAGTTCTGATTCGCGCCACGCGTTTCCGTCACGCCACACCACCCACTTGGCGTGACGACTCCCACTTCCTTCACCGGGCAGGGCGAAGTTCGCCGAGGCGAGTCGTGATGACGGTCATCGCGTCGGTGACTGCCGCGCCGTTCGGACCTTCGCGCAGCGTGGCCCCGAGGTGTGCCGCGTCTTCCAGTGCGGTGATGGCCGCCGTCCGTCGCCCGATCCGGGCCAGCGCGTAGCCCTTGTCTCTCAGCACCACGAATCGCAGGTAGCGGTACGTGAGGACCTCCGGGTCCTCCGCGAGGAGACTGTCCACGTTCGAGGCGGCCCGATCGAGCTCCGAGAGCGCCTCGTCCATCCGCGCCGGCTGCGCGTGCGCGTACACGCTGCCGAGCCGGATGTGGACGTTCGCGAGGTCGTACAGGGCGCGCCGATCTTTCGGGTCCTCGACGCGCGCCTGCTCGATGAGTGTCGCGGCTTTCGTGAATGCGGCGACGGCGCCGGCCATGTCTCCGAGGTTGCCCTGCCGCCTGTAGCCGAGCACGTCACCGAGCGTGCCGTACCCGATGGCGAGTGCGCGACGGTACGCGGCGTTGCCGGGGTGCTCGCGCACAAGTGACTCGCGGATCGCCGTGGACTCCCTGTAGTGCGCCGCGGCGTCCGTGAGCCGCCCCGCCCCGATCTGTGCGGTGCCCACGGCGAGGTGTGCTGCCGCGAGCGAGTTCCTGTAGAGGGGGTTCTGCGGCGCTGCCGCGACGAGGCGCTCCGCGAGCGCCATCGCGTTTGTCCCGTCTCGTTCGGCAGTGTCGAAATCGCGCCGTTCGAACGCGGCGCGCCCCCTGTCGGCCACGATGCTGCCGACGACCTCCATCGTCGCGATGTCGTCCGGACGGGCCGCCAGCAGTCGTCGCCCGATGACGACGCCCTCGTCGAAGTCGGAGATGGCGCCGTCGACGTCCCCGCGTGCACGCTTCACGATGGCGCGGAGGTTCAGCAGCGACACCGTCTGTCTCGCGGCGTCTTCCTGCGTCACGAACGGCCGCAGCAGCGCGATACCCGTGTCGTAGCTCGCCAGGGCGCCGGCCGTGTTCCCGAGATTCGTCCCGGTCGGCAGTCCCTGCGCGGAGCCGACCTTCTCGTACGCGTGAGCGAGCTCGGTCGCCAGCGACACGTCGGTCCCGACGTCTGCGCGAAGACTCTCGAGGTACGTGAGTGCCGTCTGCACGATGGCGTGTCGGGCCTCGGTGGAGCCCGGCAGCATGGCGATACGGTCGTGGACGTCGGTGACGAACGTGTTGGCGAGCGACCGCACCTGCTGGAAGCGGCGGTCGGCCTTGCGGCCCTCGTTCAATGCCGACGCGAGTCCGGCGACCGCGAGCGTCGCGGCGATCGCCACGGCCGTCACGGCCACGGCGTGGCGCGCCACGAACTTGCGCACGCGGTGCAGTGGACTCGCCATGCGTGCACGGATCGGCCGGTTCTCGAGGACGCGCGTGATGTCGTCGCGCAGTTGCGCGACGGAGCGATAGCGATCGTCGGGCGCATGACTCACGGCCGTGAGCGTGATCGTGTCGATGTCGCCCGCCACGCGCCTGGCCAGATCGCGCCGGCCGGCCGCCCGCAGACGCGCGCTCGGCGCGTCGAGCGCGGCTTCGGAGAGTGCGGCGACCAGGCCTGCGTCAGCCGTCGTCTCCGTACTCCGGGCACGCGATTCGCACACCAGCTCGTAGAGCACGAGGCCCAGCGAATAGACGTCGGTACGAACGGTGATCGGCCATCCACGTATCTGTTCGGGACTCACGTACGCGGGCGTCCACGCAGTGACCGCGGTGAGCGTGGCGTCGGCGGCGCCGTCGCCGAGCACCTTGGCGATGCCGAAGTCGAGGAGCTTGGGCACGCGTCCTGCCGTCACGAGGATGTTGGCAGGCTTGATGTCGCGATGCACGACGAGATGGTCGTGTGCGTACTCCACGGCGCGACACACGTCGATGAAGAGACGCAGGCGCGCGGTGAGATCGAGGCCGTGCCTGTTGCAGTACGTCGTGATGGGCTCGCCGTCCACGAGTTCCATCGCGAAGTACGGCACGCCGTCTTCCGTTCCACCGTCGAGGAGCCGGGCGATGTTGGGGTGTTCGAGACCGGCGAGGATCTGCCGCTCGGCGCGGAAGCTGGCGACCGAGTCGTCGCCGCCGCGCCAATCGGGCGCGACCTTGAGCGCCACGCGCTTGTCGAACGCGGCGTCGGCGCGCGCGGCCTCGAACACGAGGCCCATGCCGCCGCGGCCGATCTCGCGCATGACGACATAGGCTCCGACACGACGTCCGATCCACGGCCCGGGTGCGATCGCCGCGACGGCGTCTGCGGCGCGCGCGATGGCGCCACCGATGCGCGCGGATGCGTGTTCGGCCGCGCCGAGCATGCGCCCGAGTACACGCGCGAGCCTGGCATCGCCGGCCGCATGGCGCTCGATCGCGGCGTCCCGCTCGTCGGCCGGGATGTGTTCGAGGGCGAGGAACGCGTGCTCGATCCGCTCCCACAGCGCGGGATCGAGAGGCTCGTCGGTATCAGTCCTGTTCGCCGTCATCGGCCATCGCCTGGCCGAGCCACGCTTCGGCCACCTTCTGATCCCGGCTCACCGTGGCCGGCGAGACGCCGAGCACGCCGGCAGCTTCCTCCACGTTCAGGCCGCCGAAGTACCGCAACTCGATGACCTGCGCCTGCCGGGCGTTGGCTGTCGCCAGCCGCGCGAGCGCGGCGTCGAGCGACAGCAGATCCTCGAACGCCGGTGCATCAGTGCCGATGTCCGACGGACACGCCACGCGCGTCTGGTCGCCGCCGCGCTTGTCGGCGCGGGTCGCACGCGCATGGTCGATCAGGATCCGCCGCATCACCTGCGCCGCGAGCGCATAGAACTGGCGCCGATGCTCGAATGAGGGGTGGGCCTGGCGCACCAGTCGCAGCCACGTTTCGTGCACGAGCGCTGTCGGCTGCAGCGTGTGGCCGTCACGTTCCCGGCGAAGGTACGCGCCTGCGTTGTGGCGCAACTCGCCGTAGACCAGCGGTACCAATTCGTCGAGAGCATCGCGATCGCCGTCGCTCCAGCGCGCCAGCAACGTCGTGACGTCTCCCGCCATGGCGGGAGTATAGTCCCGGCGTCATGTGCGACGAGCGCGTCGACTGACGTGGCTACGGCTCGATCGGCAGGTTCACGCGCAGGTCCCACTTCCAGGGCTTGCCCTGGCCGGTCCCCTTCAGGTGCGCCGTGATGGTACCGCCAGGCTTCGCCGTGCCGCTCAACGCCGTGAGGCCGCAGCCTTCGGCGTCGGCGTTGTTGCCGATCGCGCCATCGACGGGGAAGTCGGCGCCGACGAAACAGAACGTGACTGACGCGATTGTCAGTGGTGCGCCGCGCTTCAGGTGCAGCACCAGCCTGCCTGGTGCCTCGTCAGCGGTGTCTCGGCTCTTGCGCATCGCGGGCGTCGGCGTGCTGTCGAAGAACGCCACGGTGATCCGGTCGTCGCTGTCGTCATACCTGTCGAACCAGGCGACGCCAGCCGTGTAGGTGAGGCGCTCGGATCCGAGGGTCGCGGTGCCACCCGTGGCGTTCTTCACCGCCGCGGCCGCCGCTGTGGCCCCTACTTTCTGCGCGGATGCCGTCCCTGCGTGCAGGGCGAGGGTCGCCATCGCCAGCAGGCCCGCCGTCATGACTCGTCGTGTGCGCATGTCCTTCTCCATTCCCGTCATTGGCGACATCCCAGCATTCCAGCATCGCGACATCGCGGCATTGCGGCATTGCGGCATTGCGCTTTGCCGTCCTTCATACCCCACCAAGCGCAATCCCTGGGACTTCCTTTCACACCACCCCGCATGAAACGCGTTTCAAGTAGTGTTTCCGCATTCCGATTGTGCGGAGGCAGGAGTTCTGCGTGCCAATGACTGGCGCGCACGGAAGCCCCCAGCCTTTCGGAGCGGTCATGCGGAAATCGGTTGCCTTGCGGTGGCGTGTCGGACTGGTCCTGTCCGCCATCGTCGCCTCGGGCGTTGGCAGTCTCGCCCTGTTCACCAACGGTGGATTCGAGAACGGCGATCTATCGAGTTGGACGCCGAGCAAGTTCCTGAACCCTGGTCTGACTGGCTCGCAGCCGTTCGGGGCCAGCAGCATCGTCAGAAACACGGGCGGCTTCGACAGAACGTTTGTGGTCGGTTCGCCGGGTGGCGGGCCCCTCTCGGTTTCGGTGACGGAGACAGGCGGTCAGCTGAAGGCGCCGCGGTTCGGCGACTTCGCCGCAGTGATCAACTACGCCGGCAGCGACGCCACGGCGAACTCGCTGAAACAGACGACGACCGTCCAGTCGTCGGACATCGACAGTCTCGACGGCCAGGTCCACATCCGGCTGGCGTACGCGCCAGTGCTGTCGGACGGGAGCCACGCCGCTCACCAGCAGGCGTGGTTCTTCATCATCGTGCGCAACAAATCGCGCGGCAACGCGATCCTCTACGAGCGCATGGCATACGCGAACCAGCCTGGCGTCCCGTGGAAGACGACCGGTAACTACACGTTCACGGACTGGCAGATCGCCGATATCGCGCCGGGCAACGCCGCTCTCGCCGTTGGTGACGAGATCGAACTCGAAGCCATCGCGTCACGCTGTTCGCAGACTGGTCACGCGGGGTGGGTGTACGTCGACGCATTCGGCTCGATGATCCCGGGACCCAGCGTCGTCGCGACGGCCCCCGCGCTGGTCAATCCCGGCAGTCAGATGACGTATCACCTGACGGCGCGCAACCAGGGGACCGCCGACCTGCAGAACGGCGTCGTGAAGTTCACGGTGCCGGCGGGTACGTCGTTCGCATCGGTGTCCGATTCGCTCAACAGCTGCGTCCACGCTGGTGGCGTCGTCACCTGCGCCATCGGGACACTGCCCGTCGACCAGCTCCATCCGATCGACATCGTCGTCAACGTCACGGGGACCGCGCCGGGTACCATCGCCGCCGGCAACTACAGCATCGAAGGGACCGGCGAGCCGGCCCTGCTCGGCCCCGTGGTCAATACGAGCATCACGAACAACACGCTCGTCGACCTGAAGGTCGACGTCGACAACGGTCAGACGGGCGTCATCTCCGGCCAGACCACCACCTACACGATCACCGCCAGCAACCTGAGCAACGTCCCGGTCGCCGGATCCACCGTGACGGCCACACCGTCTGCCGGTCTCGGCAACGTGACCTGGACGTGTGCCCTGTCAGGTGGCGGGGCATGCCCCGTCCCCGGCGGAACCGGCGCGATCAACCAGGTCGTCAATCTCGCGGCCAACAGCAGCGCCATCTACACGCTCTCGGGTACGGTGACGGGCGCGTCAGGGACGCTCGCGATGCCGGCCGGCATCGCCGTCGGGCCGGGCGTCACAGACCTGGATCCATCCAACAACGCAGCGGCTGACAACGACGTGATCACCCCCAACAGCGCGCCTGTTGGCGTGAGCGACAGCTATACGGTGGCCGAGGACGGCGTACTCACCGTCAACGCCGGCAATGGCGTGCTGGCCAACGACACCGATGCCGACGCCAACCCGCTCACGGCGGTGCTGGTGAGCGGACCCGCGCACGGCACGCTGAGCCTCGCGCCCGACGGCAGCTTCGTCTACACCCCGAACGCGAACTACTTCGG
>CAYRAE010000192.1:0-7040 GCA_964422175.1 uncultured Luteitalea sp.
CGGTCGGATCGAACGTCGGCCCGTACGTGTCGTCGGCAACCTTGAAGCCGCGGTTGGCGTTGCCGGGAATGCCGTAGTACATCGGCGCGCGGTAGTCGAGCCACACCGGCATCTGCAGCCAGCGCGCGTCGCCGGCGGGCGTGCCGAAGTAGAACGACTCCTGCCGCGACGGACGGACCCGCGGACCAATCACGTCAGGGAACAGCGTGCCCAGCCACGGACCACACGCGAACACGAACCGATCGGCGTCGAGCGTTCGCCCGTCATCGAGCGTGAGCACGCGCACGGAACCGCCGTCCACCGGCACGTCGGCGACCTGACCGACGACGTACTGCCCGCCCTCGGCCACGAACGTCTCGACCACGTGCTCGCACGCACGGCGTGCGAGGGCATAGCCTGCCTCGGGCTCCCACAGGACGCTCGTGACGCCCTCGAAGGAGATGTGCGGCCAGCGGGCGTGCGCCTGCGCGGGATCGAGCCACTCGACAGGCAATCCGGCCGCCTGCATCGGCTCCTGCGATGCCCGTCCGAAGGACTCGTCGCCGCTGAAGATCCAGATGGCGCCGGAGCGCACGAAGAACGTTCGTTGCGACCGCGCGTCGTGCTCGCGCCACAACTGCATCGCCCGCGCCGCCATCGTCGTGTAGATGGCGCGCTCGCCGTACGTGCCGCGGATGACGCGCGTCTCGCCGCTGGAACTCGCCCGCGCATGGCCCGGTCCCCAGGCATCCACGAGCGTGACCGTCGCACCCGCCCGGCGCAACATGAGCGCCGTCCAGCCACCGAACGCGCCGGCCCCCGCTACGACGACATTCAATGCATGCCCGTCTCGCCGCTGAGCTGCTTGGCGAGGTCTCCCATCACGGCCTTGGAGTCGCCGAACAGCATCAGCGTGTTGGCGCCGTAGTACAGCTCGTTCTCGATGCCGGCAAAGCCCGGGTTCATCGAGCGCTTGTTGGCGATCACGGTGCGCGCCTTGTCGGCGTCGATGATCGGCATGCCGTAGATCGGACTGCTCTTGTCGTGCCGCGCCGCGGGGTTCACCACGTCGTTGGCGCCGAGGATGATGCAGACGTCCACCTGCCCCATCTCGGGGTTGATGTCGTCCATCTCGACGAGCCTGTCGTACGGAATCTCGGCTTCCGCGAGCAGCACGTTCATGTGCCCGGGCATGCGCCCCGCCACGGGGTGAATCGCGAACCGCACGTCGATGCCCTTCTTCGTGAGCTGTTCGAACACGTCACGCACGCGATGCTGCGCCTGTGCCACGGCCATCCCGTAACCGGGCACGATCACCACGCGATCGGCGTTCTCCAGGATCTGCGCCGCGTCCTCGATCGTCGCGGACTTCACCGTCCGCTGCTCGGTCTGCGCCGCCGCCGCGCTCACCTGCCCGAACGCCCCGAACAGCACGTTCGTGAACGATCGGTTCATCGCGCGGCACATGATGATCGACAGGATCAGGCCCGACGAGCCGTCGAGCGCACCAGCCACGATGAGCAGCTTGTTCTCGAGCACGAACCCCATGGCGACGGCTGCGAGACCGGCGTACGAATTGAGCAGCGAGATCACCGTCGGCATGTCGGCGCCGCCGATCGGCATCACGAGCATCACGCCGAACATGAGCGCCAGCACCACGAGCACGGGGAACAGGAACGTGAGGTGCGGGTTCACCACCAGCGCCACGCCGATCAGCAGGCCCGCGCCGATCAGCGCGAAATTGACGATGTTCTGGCCCGGGTAGGTGACCGGACGCGTGGGCAGGATCTCCTGGAGTTTGCCGGCTGCCACGAGGCTGCCCGTACACGTCATCAGGCCGAGCGCCACCTCGAACACAATCGCACCCGTGCGGAACGCGGTGAGATCGCCTTCGTGCAGGAACAGGTAGTACTTGCCGATGCCCACAAGGCCCGCGGCCAGGCCGCCGAAGGCATGCGAGAGCGCGGTGCGCTGCGGGACTGCCGTCAGCGGCACCCACGAGAGCGGCACGCCGACGATCGTGCCGAGCACGATGGCGATGAAGATCCAGGTGTAACTCGCGATGTCCGGCCGCAGGAGCGTGCCGACCACCGCGAGCACCATCGCGGCGACGCCCGCGAAGACGCCGTTGCGGGCCGTCTTCGGGTCGCTCATCCACTTGAGCGAGAAGATGAAGAGCGCGGCCGAGACGAGATAGACGAGGTCGATCGTCTGCGGACTCACCGCGACGGCTCCTTCTTCTTGAACATCTTCAGCATGCGGTCGGTGATGAGGAAGCCGCTGATGATGTTGGTCGTGGAGGCGAACACGGCCACGGCACCGAGCACCGTGCTCATGGTGTCGTGCTGCGGTCCTGCGAGGATGATCGCCCCGACGATCGCGATCGCGGAGATCGCGTTGGTGAGCGACATCAGCGGCGTGTGCAGCAGGCGCGACACGCGCCTGATGACGTCCATGCCGATGAACGTCGCCAGCATGAAGACGAACAGCGCGGTGATGAAATCCATGGCTCAGCCCTTCGCGATGGCGTCACGCAGTTCGGCGAGGTGTCCCGGGATCGCCTCGTAGGGATCCGGCGCACTCTCGTACTCGAGCACGACATAGCCGCGATAGTTGGCGTCCTTCAGCAGCTTCACGAAGCGCGGCACGTCCGTCGGTACCTTCTGCTTCACGGGGCCCGTGTCCACCTTGAGCTGCACGTTCACGGCGTACGGCACGATCTTGGCGAGCTGCGGGTAGACGTCGGTGTCGTCCACGTTGCCCGAGTCGAGGTTCACGCCGAACCACGGCGAGTCGATCTGCGCCAGGGCGGGCAGCATGCGATCGATCTTCGTCAGGTAGTCGTGGTTCTCGAGACCGAGGATCACGCCGTGCTTCTCGGCGAAGACCAGCGCCTTGCGCAGGTTCCTGATCCCGTTGGCGATGCCCTGTTCCTCGCTCATCCCCTTCGGCGGGACGCCGCTGAACACACGCACCACGGGTGCGCCGAGCACCGCGTAGTGGCCGAGCCACGTGTCGGTGTGCGCCAGCCACTTCTCCAGTTCCGGATCGCCGTCGGGCAGCGTGTAGTTGTTCCGGATCGCGCCGCCCGAGATGTCGAGCCCGTTGATGTGGCACCGGCGCTTGACCTCGTTGAGATACGCGCGGTCGAACGTCGCCGGGAAGTAGTACGACGTGAGCTCCACGGCGTCCACGCCAAGGGTCGCCGCCCAGTCGATGAACCCGAGGAGATCCATCGCCCCCTTGGTACCGGGCTTGGCCGTCAGGTACTGCCGCATCGAGTACGCCGCAAGCCCGACGCGCAACTGGCTCGTCCCCGAGCGCGTGATGGGCGCCGCCGACACGGAGGTCGCTGGGAGGGTCGAGGCCACGGCCGCGGTGGCCGAAGCCGAGATGAAGGCACGTCGAGTGAGAGACATGGTCGTGCCGGGGAGTGTAGTACGACGCGACAGTCCCGTGCCTTATCGGTTGCCGGTTGCAGGAAGATTGCATACGCTTGGCCCGTTCCGGGAGCGGCTATCTCCACATCCTCCGAGTTCAGTCCCGTTGTGGCGGCATCATCGTCGCGCGCCGGATGGCGCGAGGCTGCCTGCGCGGCGCTCGCCGTCCTGCTCGCGGCGGCGACCGCGTGCGGCCCCTCCGCGCCGACCATCGCCGGCGTCCCGGAGAAGGTGGACTTCAACTTCCACGTCCGCCCGATCCTCTCGGACAAGTGCTTTTCCTGCCACGGGCCGGACGACCGCGCCCGCAAGGGTGGCCTGAGCCTGCACACGAAGGAAGGTGCGTTCGCGGTGCTCCCGAGCGGCCATCGGGCGGTGGTGCCCGGCAGGACGGGCAGGAGCGAGCTGGTGCGGCGCATCCTCAGCACCGATCCCGCGGTGCTGATGCCCCTCCCCTCCTCGCACCTCGTGCTCAATGAGGTCGAGAAGGCGATCCTCGTACGCTGGATCGAGCAGGGGGCAACCTGGACGCCGCATTGGGCGTTCGTCGCCCCCACGAAGCCGTCAGTACCCGACGGCGAGGACCTTGCCGCGCTGTCCAATCCGATCGACAGGTTCGTCCGTGCGGGCCTGCGCGGCACGGGTCTGTCGCCGTCCGCAGAAGCCTCGCGCGAGACGCTCCTGCGACGCGTCTCGATGGACCTCACGGGCCTGCCGCCCACGCTCGACGAGATCGACGCCTTCCTCGCCGACACGAGTCCTCGTGCCTTCGAGACGGTGGTCGACAGGCTGCTGGCCTCGCCGGCCTACGGCGAACGCATGGCCGTCGACTGGCTCGACCTGGCGCGCTACGCCGACTCGCACGGCTATCAGGACGATGGGATGCGGTCGATGTCGCCGTGGCGAGACTGGGTGATCGCGGCCTTCAATCGCAACATGCCGTTCGACCAGTTCATCACGTGGCAACTGGCGGGCGACCTGCTGCCGAACGCCACCACCGAACAGCGCCTCGCCACGGCCTTCAATCGCAACCACATGCAGAGCCAGGAAGGCGGCATCGTCTCGGAGGAGTACAGGGTCGAATACGTCGCCGACCGCGTGGACACGTTCGGGACCGCGTTCCTCGGGATGACCGTGCAGTGCGCCCGCTGCCACGACCACAAGTACGACCCGATCCTCCAGAAGGACTATTTCAGGCTCTTCGCGTTCTTCAACAACGTGAACGAGACCGGTCAGATCCCGTACTCGGGCATGCCGAGTCCGACAGTCACGATCACCACGCCGGAGGCCGACGAGACACTCGCGATGCTGCGTGCGGCCATGGCGCCGCTCGAAGACGCGACGCGCGTCGATCGGCTCGCCACGGGACCGGCGTTCGACGCATGGTTGGCGCACCCGCGCGGTCCCGTCACCCCGCCGCGACCCATCGTGCATCTCCCGCTCGACGCGATGAAGCGGTACGCGTTCGCGAACCTGGCGACGCCGAAGCGGCCGGGCGTGGTGGGCAACGAGGAGGAGCGGAAGAAGAAGACGGCGCGTGTTCCGGATGTCGTGCCGGGCAAAGTCGGCAACGCCGTCCATCTCGTCGGCGACAGTCAGATCGACCTCGGCGGGCGCGACCAGCACTTCGGCTTCTTCGAGCGCAACGAGCCGTTCTCCTTCGCGCTGTGGATGCGGCGCGACGCCGACGGGATCGGCGGGCCCGTGGTCACGCGGTCCGGTGCCGTGATGAACGGCCATCGCGGTTACGAGTTGATCCTGCGACCCGACGGCACGCTCACCGCGGGTCTGCATCACGTGGCGCCCGACAACTCGCTCGAGCTCGAGACGTTGGCGCCGCTGCAGGTCGGCACCTGGTACCACGTGGCGGTCACCTACGACGGATCGAGCCGGGCCTCGGGTCTCCGGCTGTTCATCGACGGCGCGCCAGCCAACACGCGCCTGATGACGGACAACCTCGCGCGCAGCATCATCAGCGAGCCGAAGGGCGACTGGGGCGGCATCTCCGCGATTCGCATCGGCAGGCGCGGCGACGAGAACCTGTCGGAGGTCTCGGTCGACGAGTTCAAGGTGTTCGCCGATCAACTGACCGCCGTCGAGGTCGCGGCGGTGGCTGGCGTGGACGACCCGCTGGGCGTCGTGTCGCGACAGCCGGACGGCACGGCGGCGCTCCAGGACCACTGGGTCCGTCGCGTCGCGCGACTGGGCGAACCCGATCGCGCGCGTCTGCGAACGCTGCGCGGGGAGGAGAACCGCCTCATCACGCACCTGCCGCAGGTGATGGTGATGCGCGAACTGCCGGCGGAGCGCCAGCGCCCGACGTTCATCCTCGCGCGCGGTGCCTACGATGCGCCGACCGACCGCGTCGAGGCCGACACGCCGTCGGTGCTCCCGGCACTGGATCCGTCGCTTCCACGCACGCGGCTCGGGCTGGCGCGGTGGCTCGTGGCACCCGAGAACCCGCTGGCGGCGCGCGTGGTCGTCAATCGCGCCTGGGCGATGCTGTTCGGCACGGGCCTTGTCGCAACGCCCGAAGACTTCGGCAACCAGGGCACGCTGCCCACGCATCCCGAACTGCTCGACCACCTCGCCGTGACGTTCCGCGAGAGCGGATGGGATCTCAAGACGCTGCTGCGCGAGATCGTCCTGTCGCAGACGTATCGCCAGTCGTCGACCGCCACGGCACAGGCACGCGAGATCGATCCTGGCAATACGAAGCTGGCCCGTGGTCCCGCGTATCGCCTGTCGGCCGAACAGATCCGCGACGGCGCGCTGGCCGCCAGCGGCCTGCTCGTGCGCGCCATCGGCGGCGAGAGCGCCTACCCGTATCAGCCGCCGGGACTGTGGGAGGAGTTGGCGACGCGCAACGCCACGACGTACAAGCAGGGCACGGGCGACGACCTCTACCGGCGCAGCCTGTACACCGTGTGGAAGCGCAGCACGCCCCCGCCATCGGCGATCGGCTTCGACGCGGCCGAGCGCCTGCTCTGCTCCGTCAAACGGCAGCGCACGAGCACGCCGCTCCAGGCGTTGGTGTTGCTCAACGACGTGCAGTACGTGGAGGCGGCGCGGGTCCTTGCCGAACGCCTGATCGCCGACGGCGGACCATCGCCCGACGACCGCATTCGCCGGGCATATCGCCTCGTCACGAGCCGTGACCCGCGCCCCACGGAACTGGCCGCCGTGAGGACGCTCTACGAGCGCGAGCGTGCGAGGTTCGACGCGGACAGGTTCGCGGCACGCAGGTTGTCGGCCACGGGGGAACGGGCGCCGGCAGACGGATTGATCCCCGCCGAGGTGGCTGCGTGGACCGTCGTCGCGAGTACCATCATGAATACCGACGAAGCGGTGACCAAGCGATGAAAGCCCTCGAGGATCTCAAGTTCAACGCCACGCGGCGGCATTTCCTGTCGGCGGCCAGCCTCGGCATCGGATCGGTGGCCCTCGGGTCGCTGCTGGATCCGGCGCGCCTGTTCGGTGGCCAGGCTCCGGCGGCCGCGGCGATGCCCGGTGCGCCCGCGGGCGGCGTCGTGCTCGGGGCGACGCACCACGTCCCGCGCGCGCGGCGCGTGATCTACCTGTTCCAGAGCGGCGGCCCGTCGCAGCTCGATCTCTTCGACG
>CAYRAE010000193.1:0-4000 GCA_964422175.1 uncultured Luteitalea sp.
CCTCGCCGCGCACCGAGCGCTGCATGTCGGTGACCTCTTCGGGCCGCTCGTCGATGAGCAGCACGATGAGGTACACCTCGGGGTGGTTCTGCACGACCGACTGCGCGATGTTCTGCAGCAGCATCGTCTTGCCCGTGCGTGGCGGCGCGACGATGAGACCGCGCTGCCCCTTGCCGATGGGCGTCATGAGGTCGAGCACGCGCGCCGCGAGGTTGTCGCGCGTGGTCTCCAGGGAGAAGCGCGCCTGCGGGTAGAGCGGCGTGAGGTTCTCGAAGAAGATCTTGTTGCGGGCGAACTCGGGGGCCTCGAAGTTGACCGCCTCCACCTTGATCAGCGCGAAGTAGCGTTCGCCGTCCTTCGGTGGTCGGATCTGTCCGCTCACCGTGTCACCCGTCTGCAGATCGAACTTGCGGATCTGTGACGGCGACACGTAGATGTCGTCTGGGCCGGCGAGGTAGTTGTAGTCGGGCGCGCGCAGGAAGCCGAACCCGTCCGGAAGCACTTCGAGCACGCCTTCCGAGAAGATGAAGCCGCTCTGCTCGGTCTGCGCCTTGAGGATCTGGAAGATCAGTTCCTGTTTGCGCAGGCCCGTCGCGCCGACCACGCCGAGATCCTGCGCCACCTGCATCAGCGACTGGATGTTCATCTCCTTCAACTGCCCGATGCGCAGGGTGGCTTCACTGCCTTCGGGCGGGAGATCCATCGGCGGATCGTTGGCGACGTCTGGGATGTCGGTGACAGGACGACGCGGGCCCGTGGGACGTGGACCGCGGCGGCCGCCGGAGCGCTTCTGTGCTGGTGCCATGCTGTGTACAGAGTGGAGAGGGTGCTGGACTCGCGGGGTGATCGCAGGACGCGCCATGCATGCGCGACACTCCCCGGAACCACGAGGTGAGGCGCAAGTATAGCTGAAAACCCCATGGTGTAGAATCCGGCAGCGTGTCGCGGCATGTCCTCATACTCGGCCTGGTCTGCTTCCTGACGTTCTTCGCAGGCCTCGGACGCGGCGCGATCGGCGATTCCGACGAAGCGTTCTACGCCGAAGCCTCGCGCGAGATGGTGACATCGGGCGACTGGCTCACGCCCTTCTACAACTACGAAGTTCGTTTCCAGAAGCCCATCCTCTTCTACTGGCTCGTCACCACGGCGTACAAGGCTGCGGGCGTCGGTGAAGCGGCCGCGCGCTTCCCTTCCGCGCTGGCGGGTTTCGGCCTCGCGATTCTCACGTACCTCGTCGGTCGTCGCTGGTTCGACGCCGGCACGGGCTTCTTCGCAGCCACCGTCGTCGCCACGAGTTTCGGGTACTTCTCCATCGGGCGTCTCTCACTGCCCGATCTGCCGCTGGCGTTCTTCATCGCGGCGGCCACGTGGGGCCTCATCGAGGCGATCGGATCGCCCATCACGTCCACCGAATCCACGCGGGCCCAGCGCCGACTGTGGCTGGTCTTCGCCGGCGTCATGATGGGGCTCGGCCTGCTCGCCAAGGGCCCTGTCGGCGTGGCGCTCCCGGTGATTGCCGCGCTGCCCGTGTGGTGGAAGGAGCGGCGCGCACTCCCCGGTGAACAGGGCGCTCACCTGCCAGGTCTTCTCGACATCCTTCTCGTCGGCGGCATCGTGCTGGCGGTGGCCGCGCCGTGGTTCATCGCCATGGCGGATCATCACGGCCTCGCGTACATGCACCGGTTCTTCATCGGCGAGAACCTCGAGCGCTTCGCCACCGACCGCTACAACGAACCGCGGCCGATCTGGTTCTATCTGCCGATCGTGCTGGGCGGCCTGATGCCGTGGTCGCCGTTCATCCTGCTGTGGCTGCCGACGTGGCGGCGCGTGTTCCGCCGGGAACGCCTCGTCACGCGCGCCGAGTGGCGCGCCATCATCTGGGCCGCGGTGCCGTTCGTCTTCTACTCGGTGTCGATCGGCAAGCAGCCCCGATACATCCTGCCGATGCTGCCCCCGATGGCGCTCCTGCTCGCGAGAAGCGTCATCGCACGCTTACCTGATGACGAGCCCGCCACGACGGCGCGAACGGGTCGCCAGACCGCCCTGGCGTGGTGCGGCACGTTGTGCGCCGTGCTGTTCCTCATCCTCGGTCTGCTCCTGCACCGCGCGCGCCCGCTGCTCTTCGTCCTCACGCCGTCGCTCGCCCTCGTGTGCACGAGCATCATCACGACGAGCGCGGTCTCCGTGCTGGTGGCCAGTTGGAGCCGTCGCCGCTGGGCCCTCCCCGTGACGATGGCCATGGCGTCGATCGCCACGTTGCTGTCGCTGCACTACTCGGTGGCGTCGGCGGCCGATCTCGAACCCGTCCAGGTGATGGCGCGCAAGTACAACGCCGTCTACCAGGGGCACGAGCCGTCCGCGACTTACCGCGTCTTCGTGCGCAACCTGATCTTCTACACGGGCGTGAAGCAGACCGACCTGGTGCAGCCCGAGCAGGTCGCCGAATTCCTGCGCCAGCCGCAGCGGGTGCTGTGCGTGATCACGCGCGACGATCTGGATCTCCTCACGGCGGAATACGGCCTGCACGCACGCACGCTGGCCGAAGTGCAGTACTTCAATCCCGCCGGCGTCCGCCTGCGCACGCTCCTCTGGCCCGACCCGTCACGCGACGTCGAGACGGTGTTGCTCGTCACCAATCAATAGAACTTCAGGATTTCAGAATTTCAGAATTGCCTGCCACCGCCAACCTTCGAGGCGCGACTGACATTCTACGAAGGCAGGATCTTCCCCGGATTCAGGATGTTCAGAGGGTCGAACGCGGCCTTGATGCGCTGCTGGAGGGCGATCTCGACGGGCGACAGCTCCAGACTGACGAACGGACGCTTCGAGAAACCGATGCCGTGCTCGCCGCTGATCGATCCTTCCAGCGCCACGACACCTTCGAAGAGCGCGCGTTCGGCGGCAGCCGCGGCAGCGACGGCGGCGGGGTCGGCCGGGTCGAGCATCATGTTGACGTGGATGTTGCCGTCGCCGACGTGGCCGAAACACGGGATCCGCACACCGGGTGACGATTCGCGCAGGCGCTGAATCAACGCGAACAATTCCGGCACACGCCCCTTGGGGACCACGACGTCGTGATTGACCTTGAGCGGCGCGAGCACGCGCAGCGAGAGCGAGAGCGCGCGGCGCACACGCCAGAGCTCCTCGCGCGTCTCGCGATCGGCGGCCACGAGCACTTCGCTCGCACCGGCATCCCGACACGCCAGGGCCACCCGCCTGCCCTCCTCCTCCACGGCCTCGGCCAGTCCGTCGACTTCGAGGAGGAGCAGCGCCGCCGTCCCTTCCGGCGCCAGCGCGCGGGTACCTTCGCTGCTCGCCACGGCGTCGAGTGAATCGCCATCGATCAACTCGAGCGCCGACGGGACGACGCGCGCGCGAATCAGGTTGACCACGGCCTCGACGGCCGCATCCACGCTCGTGAACGTCGCGCGCAGCGTGACCTGCGCCGGCGGCAGCGGCACGAGGCGCACAATCACCTTCGTGATGACGGCGAGCGTCCCTTCCGATCCCACCAGCAACTGCGTGAGGTCGTAGCCGACAACGTTCTTCACGCTCTTGCCGCCGGTCCTGATGACCTCGCCCGACGGCAGCACGGCTTCGAGGCCGAGGACGTAGCGCTTCGTCACACCGTACTTGAACGCGCGCGGACCGCCCGCGCACTCGGCCACGTTGCCGCCGATCGTCGACGTGGGAAGGCTCGCGGGATCGGGCGGATAGAACAGGCCGACGGCCTCCACCGCCTGCTGGAGCACGCCCGTCACCACGTGGCATTCGACAACGGCCAGCAGGTTGCGCTCGTCGATCTCCAGGATGCGATTGAGGCGCTGCAGCGCGAGCACGACGCCACCGGACGTCGGCACCGCACCGCCCGTGTATCCCGTGCCCGCGCCACGCGGCACGACAGGCACGCGATGTGCCGTACACGCGCGCAACACGGCGGACACTTCCTCCGTGCTGCCGGGAAACACCACGACGTCGGCGGGATGGCCCTTCTTCAGCG
>CAYRAE010000193.1:4100-7039 GCA_964422175.1 uncultured Luteitalea sp.
TCCTCCGTGCTGCCGGGAAACACCACGACGTCGGCGGGATGGCCCTTCTTCAGCGCGTCGGTGCCGTACGTCTCACGCGACTCCGCGTCCGTGCGCACGTGTTCCTCGCCGACAGCGGCGCGCAATGCGATGAGAAACGTCTCGGTGACGGCTCCGTACGACTGTGGCACGGCCATCGGCTAGCGCGACTGATACTTGCCAGCGTCGATATCGGCGATGAACGCCTGAAGCCGGCGCGCGGCCTCCTCCAGACGGTCGATCGACGCGGCGTACGACAACCGGAAGAACCCCGGCGCATCGAACGCCTCCCCCGCCGTGAGCACCACGTGCCGATCTTCGAGCAGGGCCTGGCAGAAGTCGGCGCTGGTGCGAAGGCCATCCGGCGACAACAAGTCGGAGATGTCGACGAACAGGTAGAACGCTCCCGCGGGCGTCAGACATCGCAGGCGCGCGTCGCTGCAGACGAGCGCCCTGATGCGATCCCGCCGCCTCCGATACTCGTCGAGCATGTCGGTGACGCATTGCTGCGGCCCGCTGAGCGCGGCCACGACCGCCTTCTGCGTGATCGAGCATGCGTTGCTGGTCGAGTGACTCTGGATGGCGTTGCACGCCGACACCACGGCCTTCGACGCCAGCAACCAGCCGCACCGCCATCCGGTCATCGCGTACGCCTTCGATGCCGAGCCCGTGAGGATCGTCCGTTCGCGCATGCGTTGGCCGAGCACCTTCGGCAGGTTGTGCGGCACGGGATCGTAGATGAGCTTTTCGTAACAGAGGTCGAGGATCACCCAGATGTCGCGCGCCGCCGCGACGTCGGCGATCGCCGCCATCGCCTGCTCCGTGACCAGGGCCCCTGTCGGGTTGGCCGGTGAGTTGATCACGATCGCCTTCGTGCGCGGCGTGATCGCATCGAGGAACAACTGCGCGCGCAGCGCGAATCCGTCCTCCGGCGACGCATGGACCACGACAGGTGTCGCTTCCGCCAGCTTGATCTGCTCGACGAGCGTCGGCCATCCGGGCGCGTGCGTGATCACCTCGTCGCCGGGACCGAACACCGTGAGCGCCGCGTTCAGCAGCGCCTGCTTGCCGCCCGCGCAGACGATGACTTCCGACTCGTCGTACTCCACGCCGTAGTCGGCGCGATAGCGATCGACGATCGCCCGCTTCACCTCGCTGCTGCCGGAGTTGGCGGTGTATCGCGTGTAGTTGGCGGCGATGGCCGCGTTCGCGGCCGCCTTCACGTGATCGGGTGTCGGGAAATCAGGCTCACCGGCACTGAGATCGACGACATCGACGCCGGCCTGGCGCAGTCGCTCGGCGGCGATGAACCCCTTCATGGTGGGCGACGAGGAGATACGCGACGTACGCGCTGCGAGCATGGACGGATCAGACATCTGTCGAGGCGCGTCCGGCAGCGACGCGCGCGAGAAGGGCGACGGCGGCCGGCGGCACGAACGCCTCGACGGACCCGCCGAGCACGTGAATCTGCCGGACGAGACTGGAACTGACGTGCGCCCATTCGGGCGCTGCCGCAAGGAGCACCGTCTCGAGCCCGGGCAGCAGCGCGGCGTTCATCCGTGCCATGGGCCACTCGTGTTCGTAGTCGGTCACCGAGCGCACACCGCGCACGACGGCCGTCGCGCCTGCGGCGCGCGCGGCGTCGACGAGCAGGCCCTCGAAGGCCACCACGTCGACGCCCTGCAATCCCGCCACGCATGTGCGGACGAGCGACAGGCGCTCGTCGAGCGTGAGGAGCGGCGACTTGCCGGGGTTGACCAGCACCGCCACCACCACGCGGTCGAAGAGGGCGCGGGCGCGGACGATCACGTCGAGATGCCCGTTGGTGATCGGGTCGAACGAGCCAGCGACGAGAGCCGTGCGCATGTCTGCCATCCCGTCGCATTATTCACGAACGCGCGCGGGCGTGCCTACTCCGGCGCGACCGCGTAGAACGTCAGGGTGCTGTCGCCCTGGCGGAGTTGACGTGTGCGCCGCACGGTTCCCACGACATCCGGCGCGGCCAGCCGGGACGCATGCTCCAGCACGATCACGCCGTTTGGCGTGACGTGCCGCGCACCGAGCGCCACCCACGGTTCGAGCGACGGCTGGTCGTACGGAGGATCGAGGAACACGATATCGAACGGTACTCCGAACGTGGCCTCGCCGGGCGCGAGCGCATCGCGCCTGTCGATGACGTATCCACCGTCGATCCCGCACGTGCGGAGATTGGCCGCAATCAACGCCGCCGCGCGACGATCCCGCTCGACGAACGTGACGACGGTCGCCCCGCGGCTCAACGCCTCGATCCCCACCGCGCCCGTCCCCGCGCAGACGTCGAGCACGCGCGCGCCGTCGATGCGCGGCGCCAGGACGTTGAACAGCGTCTCGCGCAGTCGATCGGACGAGGGCCGGAGGCCCGTCCACGTGGGTGCGCGCAGCACGCGGCCCTTGCATGCACCGGCGATCACGCGCATCAGCCGACCTGCGCCAGGTTGAAGCGTCCGGTCCAGGCCTCGCGCGCCAGTCGCCGCGGCAGCGCGTCTGGCGGCAGCCGTTCGACCAGCGTGCGCGCAATGGCATGCGCGTCGGTCATCAGATCCTTGTCGCGTCCGAGATCGCCGATGCGCAACGTGGGCATGCCGGCCTGGCGCGTGCCGAACATGTCGCCAGGTCCGCGAATCGCGAGATCGCGCTCGGCGATCACGAAGCCGTCCGTCGAGTCGGTCATCGCTTTCAATCGCTCGCGCGCCTCGTCGCTGAGCGGACGCTCGAACAGCAGCACGCAGTAGCTCTGCTCCGCTCCGCGACCGACGCGGCCGCGCAACTGGTGCAGTTGCGCGAGGCCGAAGCGTTCGGCGTGCTCCACCACCATCACGCTCGCATTCGGCACATCCACCCCAACCTCAATCACCGTCCTCGTGACGACGACGGTGATTGAG
>CAYRAE010000194.1:0-7006 GCA_964422175.1 uncultured Luteitalea sp.
TGAAGTTGTTGAGCGCGCTGCGCAGGCCGTTGACGTTGAACGACGCGTCGCGCGAGTTCGAGATGGACGACTTGCGCACGCCAGGGCTGAGGAGCGCGAGGTCGGCGTACGCGCGACCGTTGAGCGGCAGGTTGACGATCTGCTCGCGCGTGATGACCGTGCCGCGATCGCTCGACTCGCTCTCGAGCAGGCGGGCCGCGCCACTCACCTGCACCGTCTCACCGATGCCGCCCACGGTCATGGCGAGGTCCACGCGCTGGCGGGCGTTCACCGTGACGGTGAAGGCGTCGGCCACCGCCGTGGTGAAACCTTCGAGCTCGGCGCGCAACGTGTAGGTGCCCACGCGCACGTTGAGGAACTGGTACTGCCCGCGATCGTCGGTGACGGCTGTCGTCGTGATGCCCGTCGCCGGGTTGGCGAGCGTCACCGTGACGCCGGGCATCGCCGCACCCGACTGGTCGCTGATGAACCCGAGGACCGTGGCGCTGTCGAACTGCGCGAAGACCGGCGCACCCCAGAGCAGCAGGGCACACAGTGACGCGAGGAGGTGGCGAGAGAGTTGTTGGTACATGCAGACCCTTCCAGAGAACGGGACGCACCTCTGGCCGACGGGACCCGCGTCCCCGTCGACACACATGAGGTGAACGGACTGAAGCAGGATACGCGAAGAGTCGTGACAGTGAAGTGACAAAACGAGTGCCCCCCGGCAACCGGCAGCGGGCAACCGGCAACAGGACGGATCTCGCGCCGGGGTGCGCCAACGGGCCACCGGCAACCGGTTGCAGGAACTCAGGAGGTCAGCAGGTCGCGCCTCCGGAACCCGCATTCCCGGCATCGCGGCATTCCCGGCATCACGGCATTCTCGGCATTGCTACGGATCGGCGAGGCGGAACACGTCTCGCAGCGGGAACGTCTGCGGCGACTGGTCCGGGTTGGTGTCCATGATGTCGGCCATCATCGCCCACCACCGCCGCATGACGGGATGCTGTCGCAGGTCGTCGAGCGTGTGGTCGGTGCGACGCGTCATGACGGCGATGAGCGCGAGCGAGGACTCGTCGAGGAAGATCCGGTAGTCCACCACGCCCGCAGCGCGGAGCCGCTCGACCAGCTCGGGCCAGATCGCGTCGTGCCGGCGATGGTATTCCTCCGCCTGGCCGGCGTGCAGTTGCATACGGAACGCGACGGTTTCGGTCTGGCTCATGGCTTACGGCTCACGGCTGCCGGCTGACGGCTTACGGCTTACGGCTTACGGCTTACGGACGAAAGGGTAAAGGCTCGGGGCTCACGGCTTACGGGACGACGGCGTACGGCTCATGGGGACGACGGATGTAGGGGGTTCAGCCCCTGGCTCACAGCATCGGGGTGGCGCGCTTCGCGAGCTGGATGGGCAGGCCCCAGGGATCGCGGAGCATCGTCAGGTGCGAGCCGTCGGGGTTGTGCAGGTGCTCGATGAGCGTGGCGCCGGCGGCCACGAGCCTGTCGGCGTCGGCGTCGGGATCCGTCGACGTGAACGCCAGGTGCAACTGCGCCGGGTGCAGTTCCCGATAGATGTCGACAGGTGCCGACGCGTTCGAATAGAGCTCGATCATCGCGCGGCGTCCCGCATCTGCGAGGAAATGCATCGACACGGGTGGATCGCCGCGACGGACGATGGTCATGCCGAGGTGATCGACGTACCAGGCGGCGACAGCCGCGGGATCGGAGACGTTGACGGCGAGATGTTCGAACGCGAGACCGGCCATGACGGGGATGGTACCCGACGTGGGTGGCTTACGGCTTACGGCTTACGGCTTACGGCTTACAGGAAGGGAAAAGGGGAAAGTCTCACGGTTCAAGGCCGGTGTTACAGTCTCACCACTCCCTGGAGGTTTCGTGAACCGTCGTGCATTTCTGTCGTTGCCCGTTGCGGCGGGTGTCGTGAGTGGTCGGTCTGCGTCGGCACGGACGACGTCGGTGGCGCAGGCTCCGGCCATCGTGAGATATCCCGATCCGGCGGTGCGGTCACTCGACCCGCGGTTCGACAAGTACCGCGCCGGCAACGCCGCCATCGAACGGCTGTACACGGGCTGTCGCTGGGCGGAGGGACCCGTGTGGTTCGGCGACATGCGCTGCCTGCTGTGGAGCGACATCCCGAACGACCGTATCATGCGCTGGACGGAAGAGACGGGCGAGGTGAGCGTGTTCCGTCAGCCGGCCAACAACTGCAACGGCCACACGCGCGACACGCAGGGACGGCTCGTCACCTGCGAGCGGCGTCGCGTGACGCGCACCGAGATCGACGGCAGCATCACCACCCTCGTCGAGCGGGTGGACGGACAGCCCCTCAACTCCCCCAACGACATCGTCTCGCACCCCGACGGATCGTTGTGGTTCACCGATCCCGGCTACGGCATCATCTCCCTGTATGAAGGATTGAGGGAGGAGCAGAAGCTGCCGACGCGCGTGTACAGGTGGGATCCGGCCACGAAAGCCGTGACGCCGGTGACCGACGCGCTGCAGCGGCCGAACGGCCTCTGCTTCTCGCCCGACTACTCGAAGCTGTACGTCGCCGACACCGAGAATCCCGCGCCGGGGCGCCCCCGTGGCATCCACGTGTTCGACGTCGTGCGCGGCACGACGCTTGGAGCGGGCCTGCTGTTCCACGACATGGGGAAGGGCGGTGCCGACGGTATTCGCTGCGACATGGACGGCAACGTGTGGGCCGCCGCGGGCTGGGCGGGAGCAGGCTACGACGGCGTGCGCGTGATCGCGCCGGACGGCACGGCCATCGGACAGATCGATCTGCCCGAGATCTGCGGCAACCTGTGCTTCGGCGGCAGGAAGGGCAATCGGTTGTTCATGGTGGCCTCGCAGTCGGTGTATAGCCTCTACGTCGAAGCGACGGCGCCCCGCTGACGATGGCAGGGCCGGCTCTCCGAGCCCGGCCCTACATTCCTACTTCCCGATCTCGATGGGCGCGGTGGCCACCGTGTGTTCCCACTCCATACGGAGCAGCACGCTCGACGCATTCACGGGACGGAAGCCGATGGTGAACTGCTCCACCGGAGGCGTCGACGCACTCGCCACGTCGACCGTCATCCTGACGCGCGCCACGTCGAATTTCGCGTCGTGGTTGTACGAGCCGTACAGGTTGACCTTGTCGTTCGGGTCGTACTTCGGCTGGCGCGCCTGATTGTTGAGGATCAGCGTCCACTCTCCTGCCTTCAGATCGACGAACACGTTGTAGACGCCCGGGCCGAGCGTCTTGCCGCCGACGATGATCGGCGTCTGCGTCGTGAGCGTGGTCGTGGCATTCGCACCGGCACGCCAGATCGGGGATCCATCGCGCACGGCCTCGCCGTAGGTGGCGCCACTGCCGAAGATGTCCTTGCGTCCACGCAGCAGCGGACGGCTGTAGTCGACGACCATCCACTTGCCGCCCTCGTAGCGCGGCCCGTTGTCTGTCTTCGTCCACGTCCCACTCACCTGGATGGCCGCCTGCCCCGCCGGCGACGGCGCCAGCTTCACGTCGGGCACCGATTGCGCCATCAGCGCGCCGCCGGCCCCAAGACAGGCGGTGGTCATCACGATCGTTCGCAGTATCGACATGTCGATCTCCTCGATCCGTTGTCTCTCATCGGGTACATCGGGCCGTGCGCGGTTACGCGTGCACGCGCCCGTCCTGCCAGCGCACGACTGTGCCCTGGCGGTGGCTGATGTTGATCATGTGGCCCACGGTGGCGCAGCGATGGCCCATCAGAGCGTTCTGGAACGGCTCCCTGCGCGTGCGCACGCTGTCGTAGAACGCCGCCATGTGCGGCACCGTCGCATCGCCACCGGCAATGGGAATCTGCTCCGGCGGCGGGGCTTTCACCCCTGCCGTGGCTCGCGGACGCATGGAGGCACGATCGAGATCCTGCGCGGCGGCGAAGGCGTCCTTCTGCGCCGCCGGGAAGTGGTTGGTCGAGTACGTGTAGTTCTCGAGCATGGGTTCGCTGTGGACCACGAGCCTGTTGGCGTAGTACTCCAGCGTGCCCTCGGTGCCCATGATCGTGAGCGGCGGGAACGGATGACCGTTGTTGGCGGTCGCCGCGAGGTTCAGCGTGAAGCCATCGGGATACTTGACGATCGCCGACATCTGATCGGGTACCTCACGGTCGCGCCAGTTGTCGATGCCGCCGATGCCCACCACCGTCGACGGCATCGTCACGCCCATCAACGTGTGCGTGGCGGTGATCAGGTGGACGAACAGATCGGTGGGCAGTCCACCGGAGTAGTCCCAGTAGAGACGCCAGCGGAAGAAGCGCTCCGCGTCGAAGGGATGTCGAGGCGCCGAACCGATGAAGCGCGTCCAATCGATCGTGGACGGCGAGGCGTCCGGCGGCACGGGGTAATACCACGCGCCCGTCGCCGTGTTGCGGTTGAAGGCACCGTTGATCAGCGTCACCTTCCCCAGCCTGCCGCTCCTGATGATCTCGATGGCCGCCGCGTTGCCGGGCATGCTCGACCACTGGCTCCCCACCTGCACGATGCGCGCGTGCGTGCGGGCCGCCGCGACGATCCGCTCGCCTTCCTCCCAGGCGTGCGTCATCGGCTTCTCGATGTACACGTCCTTGCCTGCCGCCATCGCGTCGATGGCCATGGTCTCGTGCCAGTGATCGGGCGTGGCGATCACGATGGCCTGGATGGCCTTGTCGTCGAGCAGACGCCTGTAGTCGCGCGTGGTGATGAGGCCGTTGCCGAGGATCTCGCGACTGCGGGCGAAATGCCCGTCGTAGATGTCCGCCACGCCGACGATCCGCGTCCCCGGGACGGCCTGCGTGGCGCGAATCAGGATCTCGCCCCTGATGCCGGCGCCGATCACGCCGACGCCGACGCTGTCGTTCGCGCCCTGGACACCGGTGGCGCGGACACGTGACGCAAGACCGAGCGCACCGGTCACCCCGAGTGCGCGCGCGGCGAACTCCCGCCGCGAGACTCCTGATGAGGCAGAACGAGACATGGAGGACATTCAATCACAGGGCGAACCCCACAAGCGGCCGCTTCGAAAACGCGCACGCGTTGACGCTCCGCGTCGCGCCACGAGAGCGCCCGTGCGCGCGCCCGGGCCCGTGCGGCGGCATCGACGCCACCGATCCCCTTGCCGACGCGAGTCGGTTCACGAGTGCCGGTATCATGGCGGCACGCGTGGTCGCCGTGGCGATGGCGCGGTTCGGTCTGCCAGGACTCATCACGTGCCGGAACACATCGACGTCAGTATCGTCATGCCCTGTCTCGACGAGGCGGAGACCATCGCCGCGTGCGTCGCCGAAGCGCGTGCGGCGCTCGAGCAGGCTGGCATCAGCGGTGAAGTGATCGTTGCCGACAATGGCAGCACCGATGGTTCACGCGACCTGGCGACACGCGCCGGCGCGCGCGTCGTGGCCGTGAGCGAACGCGGCTACGGCGCGGCCATTCGCGGCGGCTGTGAGGCGGCGGCGGGCACGTTCCTCGTCATCGGTGATGCGGACTCCAGTTACGACTTCGGCGAAGCGCCGCGACTGGTCGAGCGCCTGCGCACCGGAGCCGACCTCGTGATGGGCAACCGCTTTCGAGGCGGCATCGAGGCCGGCGCGATGCCGTGGCTGCACCGCTGGGTCGGCAACCCCGTGCTGTCGTTCATCGGTCGCCGGCTCTTTGGCGGAACCATCGGCGACTTCCACTGCGGCCTGCGCGGCCTGCGTCGCACCGCGTGGTCGCGACTCGACCTGCGCACGACGGGCATGGAGTTCGCGAGCGAGATGGTGATCAAGAGCACGCTGCTCGGCATGACCATCGAGGAAGTGCCCGTCCGGTTGCGCCGAGACGGCCGCTCCCGGCCACCACACCTGCGCACGTGGCGCGACGGCTGGCGTCACCTGCGCTTCATGCTGCTCTTCAGCCCACTATGGCTGTTCGCCGTGCCCGGGGTACTGCTCCTGGCGCCCGGTCTGCTCGCGACGTGCTGGCTCCTGTCGGGACCGATGCAGGTTGGCCGGATCGGGCTGGACATCCACACTCTCCTCGTCGCCTCGTCCCTGTCGCTCGTCGGCCATCAGTTGCTCGTGTTCGGCGCGTTCACCAAGCAGTTCGCGATCAGCGAGGGGTTCCATCCGCCCACACCGGCCTGGTCTCGCTTCACACGGCTGCCGGCGCTGGAGATCGGCGTGGTGTTCGGGGCGCTCTGCGTCGTCGGCGGACTCGCCTGGCTCGGCTCCGCCGTTGCCGGCTGGGAGGCGCGCGGCTTCGGCACGCTCGATCCGCGCACGACCATGCGCGAGGTGATTCCCGGCGTGCTGCTGTTGATGCTCGGCGTGCAGACCGTGTTCGCCAGCTTCTTCCTCGGCGTGCTCGGGCTGCGCCGACGCGCCTGACGCGGCGCAGCTCTGGACTGACCTCATTCACGACCGCCACGCCCACCTCGCGTTCGGCCTCGGCGCGCCCGGACTCGCGATCGCGAGCCGGTACGTCGTGTCGAACGACGGCACGCGCGTCACGGTGTGGCAACGCACTGCGGATACCCTTGTCCGGTGAGCGGACGCGTACAGGTGTTGCTGGCGGCGGTGTTGTTCTCGACCGCCGGCGTGGTGGTCAAGGCGACGACGTTGTCGTCGTGGCAGGTGGCGGGCTTCAGGTCGGCCGTGGCGGCGCTGTTCCTGCTGCTGGTGGCGCGGACCCCACTGCGAGCCTCGTGGCGGACGCTCGGCGTCGGCCTCGTCATCGCCGTCACGTTCATCAGCTTCATCGTGGCCAACAAGCTCACGACGTCGGCGCACGCGGTGTTCCTGCAGGCGGCGGCACCGCTCTATCTCGTGCTGCTCGGCCCCTGGCTGTTGAAGGAATCGGTCCACGCGCGAGACATCCCGTTCCTCGGCGTCGTCTTCGTGGGTCTCGTGCTGCTGTTTGCCGGTACCGTGACGCCATCGTCGACGGCACCGAATCCCGTGCTCGGGAACATCATCGGCGCGGCGAGCGGCGTCACGTGGGCGATCGTGCTCGCCAGCGTGCG
>CAYRAE010000195.1:0-6963 GCA_964422175.1 uncultured Luteitalea sp.
AGCACGAGCCGCAGCAATCGTCCGTGGTCTGCGCCGAGCGCCATACGGACGGCCAACTCGTGGCGGCGCCGCGTGACGGAACCCGACACGACCCCGAACAGTCCCATGCCAGCCAGGAACAGCGCCCCGAGTGCGAAACCGGCGATGAGGACGGCACTCATGCGCTGCTGGCGAAGCGCGTCACCGACGATCTCGTGCATTGTGCGGACTTCGGCCACCGCCAGCTGCGGATTGACGCTGCGGATGGCGGCCCGCACTTCGGGAATCAGCACCACCGGGTCTCGCTCGGTTCGCAGCACGAACGACAGATCGCGCACGCCAGCGTCCTCGGCCCGCGTGAACATCTGCGGGCGGTCGTCGCGGTGCACGTCGTACATCCGGGACTGCTCGACCACGCCGACGATGGTCAGCGCGTTGTTGGCGTCGTTGCCGACAGGGATCGTCGCGCCCAGCGGATCGCCCGTCGGGAAGAACTGCCGCGCCAGCTGCGTATCGATGAGCGCTTCGCGCACGCCATCTGGGCGAGCGCTCTGGAACGAGCGTCCCGCCACGAGGCGCATGCCCATCGTCTCGACGTATCCGGCGCGCGCGAAGAGGCGGTCGATGAGCGGGTTGTCGCGCGCCTCATCACCGGTGAGTCCTGGTGCGCCCGGGATGGTGAACGTTCCTTGACTGGCCCGCGCGGTGAGTGGCAGCGAGTCGGCCGCACCGACACTGCCCACACCAGGAATCTGGCGAAGCGCAGCGTCGACTCGATCCTGGAGCGCGATCGCTTCCGCGGTCTCGGGCACGAGTTGAATCGGCATCGGCACGCGGACGGTGAGGACACCATCCGGATTGAAACCCGGGTCGGCCACCAGGAGACGTTCGAAGCTGCGGACGACTAATCCCCCCGTCGTCAGCAGCACCAGCGACAGCGCGACCTGGACGACGACCATGCTGCGTCGCATGCGGCCGTGACCACCGCCACCACGCACGGCGCTGCTGACCAGGAGCGACGCGAGCGGCGTGCGCGCCGCCCAGATGGCCGGTGCAACGGCAGCCAACACGCCGAGCAGTACGCCGGTGCCGACAATCGTCAAGCCCACGCGCCAGTCCACGGCGATGGCCTCGCGCCGTGGCAGGTCCAGCGGCGCCAGCGCAACGAGCATGCGTGTGCCCCAGATCGCCATCAGCGCACCTGCTGCACCGCCGAGCAGACCGAGCCACGCGCCCTCGAAGACTGTCGCACGGATCAGGGCCATCCCGTTGGCACCCAGTGCCCGCGCGACCCCGTACTCGTGCTCGCGCTGCGCCGCACGCGCCAGCAGCAACGACGCCAGGTTCACCATCAGTACCAGCACCAGGAACGCGCCAGCCGCGCCGAGGACGACGAGTGCCGGCCGGACACGCGAGACGAGATCGGCTTTGAGCCCGACGGGGTACAGCTTCAGGCCGCGGCTGTCGAAGGCACGCTCGTCGATGCGCGCGCCGACAGCCGCGACCGCGGCGGCCACCGACTCCGGCGAGGCGCCGCGCCGTGCTCGAATCAGCCCGGCATACGAGCCGCCGCGAGGATTGACGTCGGCGTGATCGCGGTCGAACGTGGTGTAGGCATCGACCCCTGTCGGAGGCCCGAGACTCGCGTGCTGCACGAACGTGACGTCGCGTGGCATCACGCCGATGACCGTGTGCGCCTCGCCATTCAGACGCACTGTCGTGCCGACGATCGACGGATCGGCACCGAGGCGATTCCACAGTGCGTGCGTCAGCACGATCAGCGGCGGCCGGCCCGGGCCACCCTCGTCTGGCGCGAAGCCGCGCCCGATCGCCGGCCGCACGCCAAGCACGTCGAACAGGTTGGGCGTCGTCGCGAGCGCCCGGATCTCCGTCGGATCCATGCCCTCACCCACGGTGAAAGTCATCAGCGTCCTGCGCGTCCCCACCGCGGCGTCGATGGGTCCCCCGACCTTCCCCAACTCGGCGATGTCAGGGCCGCCGAGCCAACCGCGGTTCAGGTCGAAGATCGGCCCGTAGTCGCGCCACACGTAATACAGGTCGTCCGGGTCGGCGTACGGCATCGGCTCGACGAGGATCTTGTGGACCGCCGTATACACGACGGCGAAGGCGCCGAGGCCGAGCGTCAGCGTCCCCACCGTGGCGAGCGTGAAGAGCGGCGCGCGGATCAGCCGGCGTATCGCCGCCTCCATGTCGCGTCCCCAGTTACCGGCCCGCCGCCAGGCAACGGATGGACGCAGCCGCTCGCCGACGCCGTTGCGCAGCGAGTCGACGAGTGCGCGTCCGCACACGTTGGCCAATCGCACCGAACTGCCGCTGTCGAGTGCATGGCGCGCGCGATCGCGATAGGTATCGGCCATCGCGGCGCCCATCTCGTCGCGGAAGTCCGCGGGGTAGAGCCGCGTCAGGAGCCGGAACCATCGTTCCGACGCTCGCAGGAGACGGTCGCGGGTCATTTCGCCTCCCGCGTGAGCAGGCCGCCGAGACGAGCGGCGTGCGTCAGCCCTTCGAGCCGCCGGGCTTCGGCCTTCACGACACGCAGACCCAGAGGCGTGATGCGGTAGTAGTTGCGGCGCTCATCGTCGGCGTCGGGCGCAGGCCGCCGATCGGTGGCGGCGATCAATCCGCCATCGACCATCCGCGCCAGCGCGCGGTACATCGTGCCGACGTCAGGCACGGTGGGCTCGCCGCGACCCTCGATGTCCTGGATGATGCCGTAGCCGTGGCGCTCACCGGCCGCCAGGCTGAGCAGGATGTGAAACTCCACCGGGCGCAGCGGCTGCTGCGCGGCGGTGCCACGCCGATCCCGATCCATTCCCATGACCGTCGCCTCCGTGCGAGTCGCACTGCACCGCACATATATGCAGTACGCATGCATGCGCCGTCAAGTTCTCGCGGCCATGCGAGACGTTCTACGGAGAGAGGCGAAGTTGTAGGGGCGACCTGCCACGTGCCCGTGATCCATCCCTTCTGCTCCAGCCGCACGAGCGCCGGGTAGAGCGTGCCCGGAAGCAGATCGAGACGCCCTGTCTCTCCACTGGCTGACATATTGGAGACAGTGGCCCGGAGGCACCGTCGCGTCAAGCGCACGAACGACGCTCAGGCGGGCGTGTCTGGCGAGCTGTCGCCGGCGGCGTTGCTGCCGGACAGGGTCGTGCAGATAGAGAGGTCGTGCGCGTGCGCCTCGAAGAAGACGACGATGGCGTCGCCGTCGGTGGGGGGCGCCCAGGCGCGCACGGCGTGATGACGGATCTTCGGCAATCCGCAGCGGACGCTGATGCCGCGTTCGTTCAACGCCGTCCGCAGGCGGCCCGTGACGATGTTGGCGATCTCGCTGACGGCCGCGTCGGGTTCGGTGGGCGTGATCTCGGCGTCAGTGGTCCCCAGCATCCTGGCAGCCGCGAACCGCGCGTGTTCCAACGGCATGGTGAGCTGGAACTGCAGGATCAGCTGCTCGCTGAGCTCCTCGATCTCGACCAGGCACGAAATCGCATCTCCCTCGCGCGCCTTGCCCGGTGCCGAATCGAGTGGCGTGACGTCGACGCCGAGCATCATGCCGAAGACCTGCTCGACGGCGCTCGTCAACCGGGCCTGTAGCGCGGGGTACAGGGCAAGCGCGCGATTCAGGCCGTCTGCTCGCTGCAACAGGCGATCGAACTGATCGCCGAACAGCTTCGGGATGTACGTCCGCACGAGCACGCCGTCGTAAGCGGCCGACTTCACCACGCTCTCGAGATGGTTCTGGGGCGCGATGGCCACGACGCGCGTGCTTCGCAACGTGGGCACGCGACGCAGCTCCGCCACGAGCAGGTTGCTCTTGAGGAGGCCGAGATCGTGTCCGATGAGGGCGACATCCGGCGGCGACTCGATACAGGCCTTGAGTGCGGCCACGCCCGTCTCGGCTTCCGTGATCGTCACTTTCTCGCGCAGGGTCGACACGACGAACTCACGGAAGTGCGCATCGCCGTCGGCGATGAGCACGCGCGTGGCACCGGGCTTGGCAAGCTTGCCACCATCCTTGTACTCGTCGCGCCCGAGCGCGTGACGATGCCGCTGGATGAACGTGGCGAGCCGCTGGCTCAGCACGCGCGGGTCGACAGGACGCAGGATCAGGTCCCCGACACCAAGTTCGATGAGGCGTCGCACCGTGCTCTCGTCCGGCGATTCGGCGATGATCACGGTCGGCATCGCCGCATCGTCGGGGCCCTGGCGCAGGATTTCGAGCACGCGGAGGCCGTCGATCATCGGGAGATCGAGGTCGAGCACGAGGAACGAGAACGCCCGCGTGCTGAGACGCTCTATGGCGTCCATCCCGTTGGTGACTTCGCTCACCTCCATGTCGAAGTCGCGCATGAGCACCCGCGTCGTGGTCATGCGGGTATGGAGGTTGTTGTCGGCGACGAGTACCGTTGGCTTGACTTTGGCTGACATCAAGGACCTTGCTTACCGTGGCATCCTGGCGACGCTGCTGCCGGGGGAGCACGCGCGCGGTAGTCCATCCTAACGAACTTCGCAGCAGCGTGTCGGGTTTCCCGCATTTACGGAGGCATCAGCGGCCATGGCGCTCGTCGTCTTTTTCCGCGGAGTGAACGTGGGTGGTCACAAGCGGTTCCGCCCCAGCGTCGTCGCGCAGGCACTGCGGGACCATGACGTGGTCAACGTGGGCGCGACGGGCCCGGCTGATCGTCCAGGGGCAGGTGATCAACCGGTTCAACGAAGTGAACTGGGGCGCACCGAACACGGCCCTCGGCGCGGCCAACTTCGGACGCATCACGTCCGCGCTGGACATGCGGACGGCGGAACTGGGCGTCAGGTTGACGTTCTGAGGAGGCACACCGTGAAGACAGCGCTCTTGCATGGCATCGTGGTCGTCGTGGGGGCGCTGCTGTGGGCGCCTGCCGTCGCGGCGGAAGTCGTCAGGATCGAAATCGTGAAACAGGAGGCCGTGCTCGACGGCGCGGCGTTCGGCGCCGTCGGTCCCTATGAGCGCATCGTCGGCCGCGTGTACTTCGCCGTCGATCCACGACTGCCTGCCAACCGTGCGATCACCGACATCGACAAGGCCCCGCGCAACGCGCAGGGCCACGTCGAGTTCTCGTCCGATCTCTACATGCTGCGTCCGCTGACCCCTTCTCGGGGCAACGGGTCCGTGCTCTTCGAGGTGGGCAACCGCGGACGCAAGGGATTGCTCGACACCTTCAGCATGGCGCGCGCGTCTCTCGATCCTCGCACTGCCGAAGACTTCGGCGATCGCTTCCTCATGGAACGTGGCTACACGCTCGCGTGGATCGGCTGGCAGGCCGACGTGCACGACCACCTGGAAACCGTCTATACGAGCGTCAAGCCGGGCACGCCACCGAATCCGCACCTGTTGCGATTCCGTGTTCCCATCGCGACCGACGATGGCACACCGATCCGCGGATGGGTGCGTTCGGACTTCGTCCCCAACAGGACGAGTCTGAGTTTCCACCTCGCGGATCGCACACATCGCCCGTACGAGGTGGCCGATCCCGACGATCCGGGCATCCGCCTCACCGTGCGTACGCGGCGCGACGATCCGCGTGAGGTCATCGCGCGCGATCGCTGGCAGTTCGCGCGCGAGGTCGATGGCGCGCCGGTACCGAGCCGCGCCCACGTGTTCATGGCCGGCGGCTTCGAAGCGGGCAGGATCTACGAGATCGTCTATCCCGCCGAGAATCCTCTGGTCGTGGGGCTCGGACTGGCAGCCGTCCGCGATTTCAACGCCTTCCTGAAGTACGGCAGCGCTTCGGTGTCGTCAGGCGCGCCCGGATCGGACTGGTCTCGATTCGCGAGGACGATCGGCTTCGGGTCGTCGCAGACGGGCAGGTTCCTCCGCACATTCCTCTATCTCGGGTTCAACGCCGACGAACGCGGGCGACCGGCGTTCGACGGCATCTGGTCGCACGTGGCTGGCGGCGGGCGTGGCAGCTTCAATCACCGCTTCGCGCAGCCGTCGCGCGATGCGCGCCCGTTCTTCAACTTCTTCTATCCCACCGACGTCTTCCCGTTCGCAGATGCCGACCAGACAGATCCCGAGACCGGCCGCACCGACGGCCTGCTGACGAAGACGAAGCAGGCAGGTGTGCTGCCGCGGATCTTCCAGACCAACTCGTCGTACGAGTACTACGGACGTGCCGCGTCGCTGATCCACACGACGCTCGACGGCACGCGAGACGTGACACCCGATTCCGCCACGCGCATCTACATGCTCGCGGGGAGCCAGCACGGTCCGGGGCCTTTCCCTCCTGCGGCAGGCCTCGGGCAGAACCTCACCAACGCCAACGACTTCCGCTGGGCGATGCGCGCGCTGCTTGCCGCCATGCAGCAGTGGCTGGAGAAGGGCGCGGAGCCACCGGCATCGCGCCATCCCACGATCGCCGACGGCACGCTGGTGGCACTCGACCGATTGCGCTTCCCCGCAATTCCCCGCGTGGCTCGGCCGACCCGCATGCACACCGCCGACCGCCTGGACTTCGGGCCTGACTTCCTCACCAGAGGGATCATCACATTCGAACCGCCGCGCCTCGGACGGCCCTTCGTCAACCTCGTGCCGCAGGTCGATGCCGTGGACGGTAACGAGACATCAGGCATCCGTCTGCCCGTGATCCAGGTGCCGCTGGCCACGTTCATGGGATGGAACCTGCGACGACCCGACATCGGCGCGCCTGACGAACTCCTCAGCATGGTAGGGTCGTACGTGCCGTTCGCGAGGACGAAGGCCCAGCGGGATGCGACAGGCGATCCGCGCCCCTCCATCGAGGAGCGCTACGCGGACAAAGACGCCTACATGACACGTATCGCGGCGGTGTGCGCGGAACTCGTCGCCGGCGGCTACATGCTGCAGAGTGATGTGGCCGCGGCAACAGCCGAGGCGAGCGCACACTGGGATTACATGGAGCGCTGAACCGTTGTCATTGCTCGACCTCTACGACCTCTCGCTGCGCG
>CAYRAE010000196.1:0-6955 GCA_964422175.1 uncultured Luteitalea sp.
CCCGCGTCAGCGGGGACCCATCAGCGCGGCAATCCGCTGCTCGGTCGGAGGATGCGTGCTGAACAGCGAAAACAGGCCGCGCACGCTGAACGGCTTGATGATGAACATGTGCGCCGTCGCCGGATTGGCGTCCATCGGCACGCGCTTGCTGGCCGTTTCGAGCTTGCGGAGCGCGTTGACGAGGCCCATCGGCGACCCGGCGATCTCCGCCCCGCCGGCATCGGCACCGAACTCGCGCGACCGCGAGATCGCCGACTGGATCAGCATCGCGGCCAGCGGTGCCACGAAGATGCCCACGAGCAGCGCGATCGGGTTACTGCCTTCCCCATCGTCGGATCGCGAGTGGCCGAAGAAGCTCGCGAACTGCGCCATGCGCGCCACCATCATGATCGCGGCGGCGATCGTCGCCGCGACGGAGCTGATGAGGATGTCGCGATGCTTGACGTGCGCGAGTTCGTGCGCCATCACGCCGGCCAGTTCGTCGCGCGAGAGGAGACGCATGATCCCCTCGGTGGCCGCGACGGCCGCGTGCTGCGGATTGCGCCCCGTGGCGAACGCGTTCGGGGAGTCGTCGGGAATGATGTAGACGCGGGGCATGGGCAGCTGGGCCCGCCGCGCGAGGTCGGCGGTGAGCTGGAACAGCGGGTGATCCGGTCCGACCTCTTTGGCGCGATACATCGCCAGGACGATCTTGTCGGAGAACCAGTAGGACCCGAAGTTCATGACGATGGCGATGACGAACGCGATGAGGAGTCCGCCCTCGCCGCCGAGGAGTTGGCCGATGTACAGAAACAGCGCGCTGAGCAGGCCCAGCAACGCAGCAGTTTTCACAGCACTGGTCATGTGTACTCTCTTCCAGGGCGAACGTGCCCGTTCCTTCGTACAATAAGACGCATGACGCGCGCGATCGAGTTGACGGTGTGCCTGATGCTGCTCGCCGCGGCTCCGGCACTCGGCCAGAGCCGCCCGCAAACCCCGCCTCCGCCTCCGCGGGGCGTGACGCCGCAGCCCGTCGGCAGACCCGACACGGCGGCCACCACGCCACAGACACCGCCTGTCTCGAACGAGACGGCCAAACCGGCGGGAACTCCCGCGTCGACGACAGCGGCGCCACGGGGTGAGGCCAGCCACCCGGCCCTGCCGGCCGATCCGGTCCCGACGGCCGCGCAGCTCGGCCTGCCGGTGTACCCCGGCGCGCGCTTCCTGCGCTCCTTCGACGCGGGCCGGGGCCAGCGCTACTACCTGTTCGGCAGCACCGCGTCCTTCGCGGAGCTCGTGCTCTATTACCGCACGCAACTGCGCGACAGGGGCGACCTGGTGTACGACGTCCCGCCGGTCCACATGTTCGAGGTCGGCCGCTTCCGTGAAGAAACGATGGCGTTCCCGCCGGGCGTGACGATCAAGGATTACACGTGGGGCGGGTCGAAGGGCTACCTGGTCCCCACCCCCGGCGCCAACCCGAGCCACTACCCGACGATCATCCAGATCGTCCCCGTCGTCGGAACGGGGCGGTAGCTCAGGACGGGCCTGGAGGCCTGGGTCTCGGGCCTTCAGGGCAGAGGCGCCCTATCCCTCTTTCACGTAGATCTCGCCCGCTTCCTTGAAGTCGGCGGCCTTCTCCTGCAGGCCCTTCTCGATCGCGGTCGTCGTGTCGAGGCCCTGGGCAGCGGCGTAGTCGCGTACCTGCTGGGTGATTTCCATCGAGCAGAACTTCGGTCCGCACATCGAGCAGAAGTGCGCGACCTTCGCGCCGTCGGCTGGCAGGGTCTCGTCGTGGTACGCGCGGGCCGTCACGGGATCGAGCGCGAGGTTGAACTGATCGTTCCACCTGAACTCGAACCGCGCCTTCGACAGTGTGTCGTCCCACACCCGTGCCTGCGGGTGGCCCTTGGCGAGGTCGGCGGCGTGCGCGGCGATCTTGTACGCGATCACGCCCGCCTTCACATCGTGTCGGTCGGGGAGCCCGAGGTGCTCCTTCGGCGTGACGTAGCAGAGCATCGCGGTGCCGTACCAGCCGATCATCGCGGCGCCGATGGCCGACGTGATGTGGTCGTAGCCGGGCGCGATGTCGGTGGTGAGCGGGCCGAGCGTGTAGAACGGCGCCTCGCTGCACCACTCGAGCTGCTTCTCCATGTTCTCCTTGATGAGGTGCATGGGGACGTGGCCGGGCCCCTCGTTCATCACCTGGACGTCGTACTCCCAGGCGATGCGCGTGAGCTCACCCTGCGTCTGCAGCTCGCCGAACTGCGCGGCGTCGTTCGCGTCGGCGATCGATCCGGGGCGCAGGCCGTCGCCAAGCGAGAACGAGACGTCGTAGGCGCGCATGATCTCGCAGATCTCGCGGAAGTGCGTGTAGAGGAAGTTCTCCTTGTGGTGCGCGAGGCACCACTTCGCGAGGATCGATCCCCCGCGCGAGACGATGCCGGTGACGCGACGTGCGGTGAGCGGCACGTAGCGCAGCAGCACACCGGCGTGGACGGTGAAATAGTCGACGCCCTGCTCGGCCTGCTCGATGAGCGTGTCGCGATAGAGCTCCCACGTGAGTTCTTCGGGCCGCCCGCCCACCTTCTCGAGCGCCTGGTAGATAGGCACGGTGCCGATCGGCACGGCGCTGTTGCGGATGATCCACTCGCGCGTCTCGTGGATGTCCTTGCCCGTGGAGAGGTCCATCACCGTGTCGGCGCCCCACAGCGTGGCCCAGCGGAGCTTGTCCACTTCCTCCTCGATCGAGGACGACACCGCGGAGTTGCCGATGTTGGCGTTGATCTTCACCAGGAAATTGCGGCCGATGATCATCGGCTCGAGCTCGGGGTGATTGACGTTGGCCGGAATGATCGCGCGGCCGCGCGCGACTTCCTCGCGCACGAACTCCGGCGTGAGGCTCTCGCGCGTCGCGATGTAGGCCATCTCCGGCGTGATCTCGCCGCGGCGCGCATATGCCAGCTGCGACACGGCCTGGCCATCGCGCGCGCGACGGCGCGTGCGGGTGCGCGCGAGCAACGCGGGCGGCATCTCGCGCTTCCACGCGTTCAGGAGGAGATGACGCGGCTCTTCGATCGTGTCGCCGCGCTGTTCGATCCAGTCGCGCCGCACCTGGGGCAGTCCGGCGCGCACGTCGACGCCCTGCGGTCCGCTCGTGTCGTAGACGCGCAGCGGCGGGTTACCGCCAGAGAGCGCGATCTCGCGCATCGGCACTCGCGTGCCGAGCGGGCCGTCGACGAGGACTTTGCGCGAACCGGGGAATGCCTCTTCGTAGGAGAGAAGCGGCGCTGTGGGCGTGGCGGACTGGACCATTCGTCGAAGCTCCATTCGATCACATGGAGCCCGACGGCACGAGGCCAGGCTCCGCACTCCCTACGCCCGCCGCCGCGCAGACGCGCGAAGGCGAACCAGGTTCCAAGGGTGTGATCTCAATCTCGCCGAAGCGGCGCCTGGCTCAGGCGAAGCGACGCGCAGGCGGATACCCCTGGCGGACAGGAGGTGATCATAGACCAGGATAAGAACGAAGGATGCGCACGCTCACTCCACTGCCCGTCGACTCCGCGCTCGCGCCGCTGCGGGCCGCGCTCCAGTCGCACCGTGCGGCGGTGCTGGTCGCGACGCCTGGAGCGGGCAAGACGACGCGCGTGCCGCCGGCACTCGTCGACGAGGGGCGCGTGCTGGTGCTGCAGCCACGGCGGGCGGCGGCGCGGGCGCTCGCGCGGCGTGTGGCGGAAGAACAGGGCTGGACGATCGGACGCGAGGTCGGTTGGCACGTGCGGTTCGAGCGACGCTTCTCCGCCGACACGCGCGTCATCTTCGCCACCGAAGGCATCCTCACGGCACGGCTGGAGCAGGACCCGCTGCTGAGTGACGTCAGCACGGTCATTCTCGACGAGTTCCACGAGCGGAGCGTGCACGCCGATCTGGGTCTCGCGATGGCACGACAGGCGTGGCTCGCGCGCGACGACCTGCGGCTCCTGGTGATGTCGGCCACCATCGACCCGGGGCCCGTGTCGCGATTCCTCGACGACTGCCCCGTCGTGTCGGTACCCGGGGATCCGCACCCGCTCACCATCGCTCACGAACCCGGCGCGCCGCTCGCATCGGTTGTTGCGCGTGTACTTCAGGAGCGTACGGGCGATGTGCTCTGTTTCCTCCCCGGCGCGCGCGAGATCGATCGGGAAGCGAACGCTGTCGCATCAGTCGCTCGGGCACAGGGCGTGCGCGTGCTCGCGCTGCACGGATCGCTGCCCCCCGAAGCACAGGACGAGGCCCTGACGCCATCGTCCGAACGTCGCGTGATTCTCGCGACCAACATCGCAGAGACGTCGGTGACCGTCCCGCACGTACGCACGGTGATCGACAGCGGATGGCAGAAGGTGGCGCGCTACGACGCCGCACGCGCGATCGACACCCTGCAGACCGAGCGCGTCTCCGCGGACGCAGCGGATCAGCGGGCCGGTCGCGCGGCACGTCTCGGACCGGGACTGGCGATTCGTCTCTGGTCGACGCGCGAGACGCTGCGCGCCGCACGCGAGCCCGACGTCGCGCGCATCGATCTCGCGCCGGTCCTGTTGTCCATTCGCCTGTGGGGCGGCAACGAGGCGACGTTCGAGTGGTTCGATCCGCCCGCTGAGTCGCGCCAGGCTGACGCCCGCGCGCTGCTGCAGCGGCTTGGGGCGATCGACGACAACGGCCTGTCGTCGATCGGCCGTCTCGTCGCGCGCCTGCCGGTGCCGCCTCGGCTCGCGCGCATGGTCGTGGAAGCCGGCGGCCATCCCGATGCCTGTCTCGTGGCCGCGGTGCTCGGTGAAGGACGCGCGCCCACGCCTGACGGCACCACCACCGACTCCGACGTGTGGTCGCTGCTGCCCGCCGCGCACGGTCTCCCCCATCTGCGTCGCGCGGCCGACGCGTTGCGGCGAGTGGCGAACGAGACGCTGCCGGCTGCCGCAGCCCGCGCGGAACTCGATGAGCAGGCGCTCGGACGTGCCGTCCTCGCCGGATTCCCCGATCGCGTGGCGCAGCGGCGCGTGGCACACGGCGACGCGCTGCTGCTCGCCACGGGCACCGGCGCGCGCCTCGCGCCGACGAGCGGCGTGCGCAACGCGATGTACCTCGTCGCGCTCGACATGCAGGGCGTGGATGGACGCGAACCCGTCGTGCGACTCGCGAGCGGGGTCGAGCGAGACTGGCTCGCGCCCACGCACGTCGCGCGGCGCGCGATCGTCGACGACCGCGGACGCCTGCGCGCCACGCGGCTCACGCAATACGGCGCACTCACGCTCAACGAGCAGCCGGATAGGCTCGCGCCAGACGACAGGGCCGTGCTCGTCGACGCATGGATGCGCGCCAACCGGACGCCTGGCGAGCGACAGCTTCTTGCACGCCTGGCCTTCTGCGGCGTGGAGGCGGATATCGATTCATGGGTCGCGACTGCCGCGGCGTCGGCGACATCGATCGATGACATCGATATCGCGAACGCGCTGCCATGGGACATCCGTCAGCGCCTGCTGACCGATGCGCCGCCGCGGCTCACGCTGCCGAGCGGCAGGACCACCGCGCTCCAGTACGACGAGGATGGCAGCGTGCGGGCGGCGGTGAAACTGCAGGAATTGTTCGGCCTCACCGACACGCCCCGCATCGGCCCCCGTCGCATCCCCCTCATCGTCGAACTGCTCGCCCCCAACGGCCGCCCCGTCCAGACGACTCAGGATCTCCGCAGCTTCTGGACGACGACGTACGCCGACGTGAGGAAGGAACTGCGAGGCCGCTACCCGAAGCACGCCTGGCCGGAGAAACCATAGGGGACTTTCACAATTTCACAATTTCAAAATTACTTACCACCGCACACCTTCGGAGCGCTACTGAAGGAAAGCAATTATGAAATTGTGAAATTGTGACATTCTGCTCACACGCGCCTGAGCACGAAGCATTTCAGGTAATAGGTCTCTGGCACGCCGAGCAGCACCGGGTGATCGCGGGCCTGCATGCGCTTCTCGACGACGATGACGGGAATCTGCGCGTCGGTGGCGGCAGACAGGATGATGCCGCCGAACATCCCCTCGTCTACATGGGCAGAACACGTACAGGTCATGAGGTGACCGCCCGATTTCAACAGGCGCAGCGCGCGGAGATTGATCTCCTTGTAGCCGCTGATCGCCTTCGCCACGGCGCCCTTGTGCTTGGCGAACGCAGGCGGGTCGAGCACGATCGTGTCGAAACGTTCGTCGCCGCGCTCGAACTCGCGCAGCGCATCGAACACGTTCGCTTCCCGCGCCTCGACGTTGCGCAGATCCTGCCGTGCGGCGTTGGCCGCGATGGTCGCCACGGCGTCTGCCGACGCGTCGAGCGCCAGCACGCGCTCGGCGTGCGGCGCCATGCGCAGCGCGAAGCCGCCGTGATAGCTGAAGGCGTCGAGCGCGCGTCCTGTCGCGTAAGCCGCCGCTGCCGCATGGTTCTCGCTCTGATCCAGGAAGAGCCCGGTCTTCTGCCCCTTCCACGGATCCACCAGGTTGCGCACGGGGCCCTCCCGCACCTCCACCTGCGCGGGCACGTCGCCCCACGCCAGCACGACCTCGCGCGGCAGGCCCTCGAGCTCGCGCACCTTGGGGTCGTTGCGCAGCAGCACGCCGCGCGGCTGCAGCAGCTCGACGAGCAGCTCGACGATGAGCACGCGGTGCGCGTGGGTCCCCTGCGACAGCGTCTGCACGACGAGCACATCGTCGTAGCGATCGACGATGAGGGAGGGCAGCAGATCGGCTTCGCCATGGACGAGCCGCATGGCCGTGGCGTCGAACGCGAGCCGCTCGCGGACGGCGATCGCGGCACGCAGGCGCTCGCGCCAGAAGTCGCGATCGACGGGCGTCGCGTCGCGCGTGAGCATGCGCAGCGTGATCTGCGAGCGATCCGACGACAGGGCGCGGCCGAGCAGCGCGCCGCGGCCGTCACGCACGTCGACCACGTCGCCTGG
>CAYRAE010000197.1:0-6952 GCA_964422175.1 uncultured Luteitalea sp.
TGGTGGGGCAGCCCGAGCCACAGACAGGAGCTTCGACGGCCGCTGTGGTCCCGCAGACGCCGAATGCCGACAGGGTTCGCGACTACCAGGACCGCCTGCGGACGATGGAGGCTCAGGCCCTGCGGGAACTGCAGGCTGCCGAGCAGGCGGCCAATCAGCCGCCACCGATGTACTACGACGAGCCGGTTCAGCCTGCGCCAGAGGATCCGATTGCCGCCGACAGGCGACGACGTGACTACGAGAGCCTGTTCGCGAGCAACGTTGCCGTCAGCCGGCGACCTGAGAATGAGCGACCCAGTGTCGGCTCGACACGTCCGGCGGCCGGCGGCCCCGTGGATCCGACGGCCTCGTCTCTCGATGACGTTGCGGACGCGGTTATGCGCGCGACAGCCCGTGCCGGGAGTACATCGACGCCTGCACCACAGACGATGGTGCCGGATCCACCCGCCGCGCCTCTTGCAGACCCATCACAGCCGCGAACGCCCGCCTCCACGGAGCCAATCAGCGCCGCAGGCCCACTGCATCGCCTGCTCGAAGGCACCCTGATCGACACGGTGCTGACGAACCGGCTCGATGGGAGCACCGCTGCGCCGGTGAACCTCCTGGTGACGAACCCGATCTACTCGCACAGCGGCAATCAGGTCCTCATTCCCGCTGGCGCACGCATCCTGGGCGAGACGAACCCCGTGCAGGCACTTGGTGAGTCGAGGCTCGCTGTGGCCCTTCACCGGCTCATCCAGCCAGACGGCCGCACGTATCGCCTCGACCAGTTCATGGGTCTGAACCAGATTGGCGACGCCGGTCTGCGCGACAAGGTGAACCACCACTACTGGTCGACGTTTGGCGCCGCAGGCGCCGTCGGGTTGATCAGCGGTCTTGCGCAGTGGATCGGCACGGCCGGTCTGTCACGAGGCGATGGAGACCGGACGATCGTGATCGCTGGCGGGGCGACCGACTCCACCGCGCAGGCGAGCATGCAGGTGATGAACCGCTACCTGAACCGGCTCCCCACGGTGACGATTCGTGAGGGCCACCGCGTGAAGGTCTATCTCACAAGCGACCTGGAGCTGCCGGCTTTCGCTCGCGCCGGTCGTGGGCGCTTCTGACGGAGGTGTGTATGTCTCGTCGTTTCACCATCATTGGCGTTCTCGTGCTCGTCGCCGGTCTGCCGGTCCCACTTCGGGCGCAGATTCCCGTCACCGACGTTGCGCACCTGACCCAGGCCGTGCTCATCGCGCAGCGCGTCCAGCGGCACCTCGACGAGCTGCGGGCTCAGTACCGGACGATCATGCGGATGTCCCAGGGGCTCGGAGGGATGGAGCACTACCGAATGCCTCCTGTCGGTATCGCCCGGCACGACGCAAGCCGGTGGAGCTACGGCGGCACCTGGCTGCGGGCCCTCAATAGCGGAGACCCAGCCGGCGCTGCCTACTTCGCATCGGCCGTTCCGCTGGAGCGTCCCGGCGCTCCGGCGCGCGGGTTGACCACGGCCGCACGCCGGACGTTCGAACGGCAGTACGCCACTATCGAGGTCAGCGACTCGGTCGCCATGATGGCCGGGCATCAGGTCGGCGCGCTCCGCGGCTACCAGGACCAGCTCCAGAACGCCGTTCGTGAGCTGGAGGGGGATGTGCTCAACGGACTGCTGCGGTACCACGAGATGACCGCCATTCTCGACAAGATCGCCGGTGGCGAGCTGCTCGCGCGCCGGCAGGACATGGCCACGAACCAGCTGCTGTCGCACGCCCTCGAGCAGCTGCTCGCGCGCGGCAAGCGGCAGCGTGACACCGAGGCCGCCACCATGAACATGCAGCTGGTCACGTGGCGTGACGGCCGTGCGGCCAACGAGGCACTCGTCGCCGGCACTGGTGATGCGCTGCGGACGTGGCGCCAGCCGTAAGGAAGGAGACCGTCATGCGTCGCCTTGCCCTGTCAGTCGCTCTCATCCTGGCCTTTGCTGGTGTCGTGCAAGCCCAGATCCCGGTCACCGACGTCGCGAACGTGATCCAGGCCCGGATCACGGCAGTGGTGAAGGAATACCAGCACCTCCTGCAACGCGATCAGCACAGCCAGCTGCGCCGGATGGCGCAGCGCCTGAGCATGTTCACCGACCTGCGGAAGTACGGAGTGCCCGACCCGCCCCGGTGGCGAACGCATGACTTCGAAAACCCGGAGGTCTTTCGCTTTGCGCGTGACTACCACGCGGCCCTCAACTACGGCGATGCAGCCGGGGCCGCATACCTGGCCATCAGCCATCCGATTCTTCCGGCCAACGCCGCAATGAGTCGGTTGTCCGGTGCCGCTCGCCGGTCTCTGTCAGCCCGGCTCGCGACGCTCAATGCGGCCGACGCCGCGATCATCACCGCCACGCACCAGAGTGGACGGGTCCGGCTGAACGGCCGAAGGGAGCTAAGCGCCATCAACGGACTCGAGCGCGACGTGACGAACGGCACGCTCGAGCAGAGCACGACCGCCGTTCTGGACAAGATCAGCGGCGCCGTGCTCATTGGCGCCCGTCAGCGTGAGGCGCGGGGACAGCTCCTCACCGGCGTCGTCGAGCAACTGCTCATCGAGAACAAGCGGGTGCGTGACGCCGATGCCGCCACCATGAACATGCAGCTCGTGACGTGGCGTGACCGCGCCGCCGCGAACGAAGCCATGGTGGCCGGCACGGGCGATGCGCTTCGCACCTGGAGGCAGCCGTAGGAGCGAGGGAGGAAGCCGATGCCGAACCAGCCTTCGCTCAATCTGCTGCCGACGGTGCAGCAGGCCATCGCGAACCTCCTGCTGACCTACGAGCCGGAGTTCCTCCGGTTCGGGTTCCAGCTGTTCATCGCGTTCGCCACCATCATCATCACGTGGCAGGGCATCCGCATGATGTTCTCGCACGATGGCCTCGGCGAGCAGATGTTCGACTTCGCGAAACTGCTACTGTTCGTGTCGTTCGGCTATGCGCTCATCACCTTCTATGAAGCGCCGCTGCCGGGCATCGGCGTGTCGTTCAGCAACCTGATCACTGACCAGGCGCACTACTTCCAGTCCGTGCTCGAAGCCCGTTCCTTCGACAACATCTACCGCCACCTCGACGAGCTCGGCGATCACTTCATGCAGCCCGATCCGTGGTCGATCCTGGCGAACCTGATCTACTGGACCGTCCTCCTGCTCGTGGCCCTGGCCAAGGGCATCTCCCTGGCGGTGATTGCCTTCGGCCTGATCGCTAGCGCGGTGTGCGCCCTGCTTGGGCCGATCTTCGTGCCGTTCTTCATCGTACCGAAGCTCGACTGGCTGTTCTGGGGCTGGCTGAAGGCGTTCATCCAGTACTCGTTCATCCCGGTCGTCGCGGTGGCGTTCCTGATGATCTTCGAGCAGTTCATCTTCCGGTATGTCACGACCTTGCCTCCGACGATCACCCAGGCGGAATATGGGGTCTACGCCCTCCAGGCTGTGGCCGTCGTCGGGACTTTCGTTCTCGGAATGCTCCTCGTGCCGTCGCTCACGAGCAACATCTTCACGGGTGGCGGAGGCGAGAGCATCCTGTCCCCGCGAGTCGCGGTTGGGCGCATCTTCAGTCGTCGATAGGGAGAATGCCGATGGCACAGCGCCCCCACGGTCCGACACGCACCGACCACGAGGAGACAGCCTCTCCTGAGCTGATGCGTCTGCTCGTCATCGCCGTCCTGGTCGCGATGGCGATCGGGCTCGCGTGCGGGGTCGTGTGGACCGCGTATCACCTGTTGAAGGGATCCTTCGGAGCCTGAAGGAGCTTGTATGCCAGCGACCGTCGGCGACATCGCTCCGAAGAGCCTGGACAGCGCGAAGCGCCAGTTCGTGGAGGTGTACGGATCGGCGCTGGTCCTCAACACCTACCTGAAGATCGCGCTTGTCCTCGTGTCGCTGATTGCGCTCGGCCTGATCGGCCTCAACGTCTACACCACATCTCGCTACGCGCAGATCAAGCCGCTGGTCATTCGGATCGACGAGGTGGGACGCGCGGAGGCGGTGGCCTACGACGCGACCCGCTACGCTCCCCAGCCGCCCGAGCTGCGCTACTTCCTGACGCAGTTCATCGTGAAGCACTTCAGCCGGATTCGCGCGACCGTCCAGCGCGAGTACCCCGATTCGCTTCTGTTTCTGGAGCCCACGCTGGCGGACGCGACCATCGCGCAGAACGACCAGAGCCGGACGCTGGAAGCCTTCATGACGACCCCGTCGGCCGACGAGGTCGACGTCGTGGTCCAGAACGTCAGCCTGAGCGAGCTGACGACCGCCCCCTTCAAGGCGGCGGTCACTTTCCAGAAGGTGTTCTACACGCCCGGCACACGCCACGAACGCGCCCGCGAAACGTACGTTGCGCAGATCGACTTCGCGCTCCGTGACCACGTGCCGAACGAGTTCGTCCGCGTGAATCCGCTCGGTCTACAGATCGCTTACTTCCGCGTCGACCAGGCGTTCGAGGAGGCCGGCCGATGATCGCCAACTCCGCGTTCCTGGCGGCCATTGTCGTCTTCTTGTTTGCCTCGTGGCTGGCGGGCGAGCTCACGTTCCTTGCCCCGTACAAGGCAACCCTGTTCCGTCGTCATGCCGAGGTTCTCGGCGGCGGAACCCTGCTGCTGTTCCTGAATCTCTGCGCTCTCTTCTACGGCATTTCCCGCTGGCTCTTTCTTCGCGATGCAGGTCGGAAGCTCACGCATGTGGACCGCCAACTCGGTACATCCGACGGCGTCCACGAGGACCTCAGGCCCTTCCTGAAACGAAGATGAGGTGATGCCATGTGGGACAGCTTCGACCCTCGCTCGATCGAGTCGCCTGCGCGACCGGGTCCGGGCCGCGGGAGCCGCACGTACGACGTTCGTGAGCGGTCCAATCGCGATCCCAGAGACGTCTTCACGGATGGACTGGACCTGCCTCATGGCCGTGAGCGGGAGACCGTTCTGCTGGGCAACGACGCCTACGACCTAAGAGGCTCAGAGGTCCGGACGCTCGCGACGGTCGGGGCGTTCAGGATCGTTGCGATCGACGACCTCCGGGACGCCACCGATGAGCCCGCCGCACTCTGGAGAGGCGACCTTCGCAATCTGAGGGCCAACGGCCTGATCACGACCATCGCACCGGCAGAACGCGATAGCCGCACGCCTGTGGTGACGCTGACCAAGCGCGGCAAGGAGCTGCTCGAAGCGCACCGCGTTCGAGACCATGAGCCCGCGCAAGCCTTTCACGCTGGCGCGCTTCGCACCCGTGAACTGTCGCATGACACCCAGGTGTACCGGGCCTTCGAGCGAAGCGCGGAGCGGCAGGCCGAGCGTGAGGCGCGGATTCTCCGCATCGTGCTGGAGCAGGACCTGAAACGCGACTACCAGCGCTTCCTCCAGGAGCCGAACCGCGGGCGATCGGACTCGGATGGGCGCGTCAAACGGACGTCCGAGGAAGTCCGCGCCTGGGCCGAGGAACACGAATTGTCCATGCGTGACGGCCATGTCCAGTTCCCTGATCTGCGTCTCGAACTGGAGATGCCCGATGGACGACGTGAGATCGAGGACATCGAGGTGACGACGCTTCACTATCGCGGGCTTCAAGCGTCGGGGAAGGCCAGCGCCGGCTTCACCCGATATCGGTCGTCCGGCGGTCGCATCGGAGGCCGCGGCGGGCGCTCCGGCAGCCGGCGCGGACCCGATCCGCACCTCGCCGAAGAGGTGCTGCGGTGACCTGGGAGGAACGAGTAAACGCGGTCCAGGCCTATGGCTTCACGACGCGGCAGGCTGGGTTCCTCGCAACCCTGATGCTGCACAGTGGCGTCTGCCTCCACCGTCACTACTGCACGTTCGGCGGAATCGTCTACGGACAGAAGACCCATGACTTCTTCACCCGTCTGCTTGCGCGCAAGATGGCGACCGTCCGGCCCAGTGGCCACAATCGCGCCTTGATCTACCACGTGCACCATCGCCCCCTGTACGAAGCGATCGGCGACCCGAACAACCGTCACCGCAAACCCATGGCGCTGGCAAGGGCCATCGAGCGCCTGATGGTCCTCGATGCCGTGCTCGACGATCGGCACCTGACGTGGCTCGGCACGGAGAGCGACAAGGTGCACTACTTCACTCTCAGTCGCCCGGTTGCACGCGAAGACCTGCCGGCGGTGACGTACGGCGGGACGTGCACGTCGACCACGCGCTACTTCGTCGACAAGCTGCCCATCGGCGTCTCGGCGGATGAACGTCGCACGGTGTTCCTTTACCTGATGACTCGTCCGTCGCCGATCGAGTTCCGGGCCTTCCTCGAGCATCACGCGCAGCTGCTCCGCGCCCTGCCAGCGTGGACGTTGCGCGTGCTGGTGCCGCCGCATCTGAGCAAGGCGACGGGTCTCTACAGCACCGCCTTCCTCGAGCAGCTGGCGATGCCGCTTCGACCGGAGACTCGCGATGAACTGGGCTGGTACTTCGAGGCGAGACGGGCCGGTGTCAGCACACGCGACACCCGCTTCCTCCGGGCGACGGAAGCTTTCGGCGCCCCTCGCTTTCAGGCGCTCTATCGCGTGTGGCAGGAGCGCGGCGACGCGGTGGTCCTGGCCACCGCATCTCCGTCCTTGGCGGACGTCATCGCGAGGGGCGTGGGGCAGCTCGAATGCCGGGTCCTGGCTCATCGCTATCGTCATCTCTCTCCTCTGCTGGCTACGGCGTGAGGCGGCCGTGGAGGGGAAGAGACAGGGGAAGAGACGCCAACGTGGACCATTCCTCCGCGCCGGCCGCCGATCGACGTCATCGCGACGGCCACCGGTCGGTGTGCCTGGCCCTGTGTGCACCGCGTTAGTCGTTCCGTGCGTGATGGTTAGGCGTTCGCGCGCGGACAGCCGTCGCGGATACCGGGCGGCGCTCCTTGCCGCCCGCGGCAGGTGGGCAGCAGGACAGTTGGGGCGTGAGCGACCCCACCCTGCGTGGCGTGCCTCTGGCCCGCCACC
>CAYRAE010000198.1:0-6925 GCA_964422175.1 uncultured Luteitalea sp.
GAAAGCGTCTTGTCCGAAAGGGCACGTGGGTTCGAATCCCACCCTCTCCGCCATCTCTAAGCAACTGAAAACAAATAACTTAATCTGAGCACTTGATTCTGCGTGCTCAATACGTGCCCTTCGTGCTAGTTTCGGGCATGGCGCTGAGGCTGATCAGGCGTCACCTCAAGGACTGTCCGCACACGTCGACACGCTATCGACGGTGCAAGTGCCCGATCCACGTCTACGGCACGCTGGCCGGCGAGAGGATTCGCAAGGCTCTCGACCAGACCTCCTGGGAAGCAGCAACCGACCAGATCAACGCCTGGACCGCTGCCGGCGAGATCGGCCTCGTCAAGGTCGAGCCGCCCACCGTGCGCGCGGCCGTCGCCAAGTACCTGGCCGACTGCGAGGCCCGGCATCTCGGCTGGGAGGCCATGCGGAAGTACCGGCATGTGCTGGAGGACCGCTTCGTCCCCTGGGCTGAGCAGAAGGGGTTCCGCAACATCAGGCACGTCTCGGTCGACGGGCTCCGCCAATTCCGGCAGACCTGGAGCGACAGCCCCCTCTACGCCACGAAGAACCTCGAGCGGATGCGAGCCTTCTTCCGGTTCTGCCACCAGGCCGGCTGGACGAAGGACAACCCGGCCAAGGCCGTGAAGCCGCCGAAGGTCACACAGTCGCCGACCTTACCTTTCTCACGCGACGAGATGAAGAGCATCGTTGATGCGTGCGACAAATACCGCGGCGCCAAGGCGCGCATGAAGGCGTTCGTCCTGACGATGCGCTACACCGGCCTGCGGATCGCCGACACGATCCGCCTCTCGACGGAACATGTCACCGATGGCCGGGTCTTCGTGCGAACAGCGAAGACCGGCCAACCCGTCACCGTGCCCGTGCCTCCCCAGGTCACGGAGGCATTGCAGGCGCTCGAAATCAACGCCGGCCGATACTTCTGGACCGGCAAGAACATCCGTTCGGCCGTGTCGAACTGGTCGCGCTACCTCGCCAGGATCTTCGAACTGGCTGAGGTGAAGAACGGGCATTCCCACCGCTTCCGTGACACGTGCGCCGTCGAGCTCCTGCTCGCCGGCGCCTCGGTCGAGGACGTGGCGACAATCCTCGGGAACACTCCCCAGGTCGTAGCGAAGCACTACGCGCCGTGGGTGAGGGAGCGGCAGGAGCGGCTGGAGAAGCTGGTCAGGCAGAGCTGGATCTAACAAGCGTCCGCGCCGCCGCAGCCTGCCCGGCTCGAAGGAGCTGATGAAGGTCGACATCGTCGAGGTATCTGAAACTTTGGGGAGGACGCTGCTCCCCAACAGCTGACAGCGGCAGCGGGACATCAAATCGCCGGACGCCTGAGACGCGGATCGCTACAGCTCGATCGCGGTCGTTGTAGTAGTCGGAGTACCCGGTTCGATCGATGCCTGCCACCGCGGAGTACTTCCTCCAGAGGTATCCGGGACTTGCCACGGAGACGCCGTCCACAGCGCAGATGCCGACGAGGGCACCGACGGGCGTTGTGCTGTAGATCAGCACGTGCGTGACATTCCGTCTGAATGCCGTCTTCCGAAACTCCACGGTCTTTTCGCCGGCCAAGATCTTCGAGGCGAATTCTGGTCGTATGGACATGAGCGCTATCGCGCCAGCCGCTCGGTCAGCCAATCGATACCCCTTTGCTGCGAAACCCTGGTGATCGTCTGCGGCGGGCCCGAGAGTACGCCGCTCGCTTGGAGCTCCTGCACGCCCGTCCAGTCTGCGAGGGACTCGGCCTGCCGGAACAGGATCGCCAGGACCTCTCCCCGCCCACACATCTCCGAGATCGTCGCGAAATCATAGACTGTTCTACGCCCAACGAATCGTGAGACTTCTTCGGGCGACGAAGACCGCAACGTGCCGTCAACGACGCCGACAGCTCGAGCCTGCTGATGCGTGGAACGGTAGAAAAGGAGCACGTCGCCCGGAACGATTCTGCGAACCGGCGCGTTGCAGAGGTACGCCTTCAGGATGCTGTTGCCGAACGTTGTCTGCCCAGGGAAGAGTCCACCCTGCGCCTCCAGTTCCGGAAAGAGCCGCTCGTGGAACATTGGCTGAATCGGCACGAGGTAGGGGGTCGCTCCAGCCAACTTGATGTGGCGTGGTCCAAACCTGCGGTGGAAGTCCAGAGCCGACAGCGACGAATCGTTCAATGTCGGATGCATCGGCTTCGCGTAGATCGATTCACCCAGCGCCGTGAGGTGATCCAGGCGCCTGAATCCGAACATGTCGAAGAGACGGCTCAGGTCGACCTGCTTAGCGAAGGCCGTCGCGTACACCCAATCCACGCTCAGGCGGTAGGCATCATCAAAGAGCGCTCGCAGCAGAAGCTCGCCGAATCTGAATCCGCGAGCGTCGTCGCTCACCTTGAAGCTGCACACCTTCAGAGCCGCGCCGCCGAGTCCCTCTTCCGCGGGCTGTTCTCGCTTCAGAATGGCGAATGCCTGAAGTGGCGCATCAGGGGACGCGACGAGCCAAGCGTCTCGGTGCTGCCGTTTGCAGCGTCGGAGCCAGTCATCGAAGCCAGGGTAGTCAACCCGGAACGACGCGAAGATCGGGTCGTTCTCGTCGAGCACATGCGCCTTCGCGCGCCGCAATGGCGGGAGCGTCACCCCAAGTGGGGGAAAGAGGTTTCGGACGATCGCGAGCGCTTCTGCCGCTGTGACGACACGCTGGCTCAACCCGACCCGACCGGCCTTGGTATGGACGCCGTTATCCTCGGTAACGAGGTAGTCCACCGCGTCTCGCTCGACCGCTGCCAGCAGCTCGTTGTCGACAGCGTCGTTGCCGTTCTTCGTGGGCTCGCCGAGACGTTGAGCCAGTGCCGATGACACGGGGGGCGGATCCGGAAGGGTGGGATACTTCCCGAGCAGTTGACGACGCGTGTCGCGTCGAGACTCGTTCCTGTCGTTGTTGATGTCCCGCAAAGACGCGGGGTGGACGTAGAGCTGGTTCCCGGAATTCGAGATCAGCCGCACCAACTCCGCAAGGGCAGGTGTCGCCGGCGCGACATCGCTCGGCCCGGTTGGCTCGAGCGGTATCCAGATGTTCGTATCGAAGAGGAACTTCATTCAGTCCCTCGACTCTCGCAACGGCCAGCCCGATCGGCCCTTGCCGCGTGGCCGGTACTCACGGACGATCGGCCGCCCGGTCGTCATCCCCGCCGCCGAGTACCGGCGGTGTCGAGATGATCGCCGCAGTGCCCAACGATGACGCGCTGGCTGTCCCGATCCAGAGCGAAGTGAATCCTGAGCAGCCGAGGAGCCTTTGAACCGAACTTGATGTGCGCTACTCCGTCCCACGAGCGGCCATTCAACACGATCGTTCGCGCATCGACGAGCTTCGCGTCGGCCTTCGTCGTCTTGCCTTCCGTCATGGACAGCTCAAGACCGCCAGACGCCTCCCTGAATCTCGTCGGCAGGGTTCCTGCGGGGACGTTCTGCTCGAACGCCAAAGCCGGAAGCACCGTGGCTGCGGCGTGCAAGTGCCTCCACGCGATCTCTGCTCCATCTGGCGCATCGTTGAGCACTGCAGCCTTCGCCGTAGCGACAGCACGCTCCGTGAACACGATCTTGTCCCCATGCAGCTGGCCAATCAGAGACACCACGGCTTCAAGAGTAGTGGGGAGTTCGAAGATTCCGCGCGCCGTGACGAGAGATGCCTCAAGTGATGCACTCTTGCGTTTGGCTTCGACGGCATCGGTTCGATGAACCTCTCGCTCGTACTCGGCGGCACGCAACTTGTCCCGGAGTTCCTCAGCCTCGAGTTCGGCTTCGTCCGTGCGCTGCTCGGCAGCATTCTTCTCCTCGGTTCTGCCCGCCAACTGCTCGGTGAGCTCGGCGTTTGCTTGCTCGTAGAGCGCCAGCAGTTCCTTGATCGATTCCTGGCTATCCTGTGCCTTCAGCTCCGCCCGTCTCGCCTCGCGGTGGGCCGCGCGCACGTCGTCAATCGAAACAACGGTCGATTGGATGCGTGCCCACCCTGAACGGGCGGTGAGAGACCGAGCAATCTGCTGCTCGATCTCCTGTGCACCAGCCGATTCGATCTGCTGCTTTGTGAAGAAACGATGGCGGAACGACTGTCTGACGTCGTCAAGTCGTGCGCCTGGCGCGTAAACGCGCACCATCCCGTTTGGTGACCGGAATTCAAAGGGGATCAGGTACTCCAGTTCCTCGTCCAGATCGGGGCTTGCCGCAACGAGCACCAGCCCTGATCCGGAGATGCTCATCGCAAGGCGCGATGGATCAATCAGCGTCTCTCCCGTTTGGCGGTCACGGGATACGTAGGCAAGGGCGCACGCGCGTCCCTGAAGCTCAATCAAGTCCCTCAAGATGTTCGCTTTGCCAACCTCGATCGGTGTCGGCGTAGTGAGCAGTCGAAGGCTGCCAGACCAGCACTTCCATCGAGACGAGTCCACCAGGGTTCTGATGAGACGCGGCGGAGTCGACGGAAGCCGGCCCGGCTCACGACCCATGAAGTTGCTGCGAAGACTGTTGCCAACCGTCAGCGCCAATCTCCAGCGTCGGGGCTCCAGGGGGACAATTCCGACGTCGATCACCCATTGTCGTGGGGCGAACTCCGCATCCTGATGGGAGTAGCGCAAGGCCCACGCGGTCGTAGCGCCCGAGGAGTCGACGATCGAGTCGACCTCGACGCTCGCTCGGTTGTCGGGCTTCCTCCACGTTCCCCGCTGGAGCGCCCAAGGCGCCTTCAGATTCGCAGTCGGCCCCTCCTTGCTGCGGATCCAGCCTGTGATCTCCCAGATCAGTTCGGGTAAGCCGAGTGACGGCAAGCGCGGTTCGACGTCAATCGTGCATCGAAAGTGGACGTGCTCCATCATCCGCGAGCGACTCCTGATGTGCTGAAAAGCCAGCTCAACTCTACCGAGCAGTCATCCGACTCTCAAGTGGACACGTGAATTGGCCTTGCCGCCTACGGCACAGCGATTCACGCCTTCGCACGAGTTCTGAGCTCACGCAGGCTCTCGACTCAGCCTTCTGTGGACGCGGTCAGCAACCGATGCAGGGATCCGAACCGTCCGATACGTCCGGCGGCCGGGCCTGTACTTGAAGAACACGACGACGCCTGGCTCGTCACGGAACAGCCGCCGGACGAAGTCATCACTCATGCCCCAGAGCGAAGCAAGTTCATCGACCGAGTAGTGCCGCTCGAAGGACGTGTCTGGGACAGACATGCAAGCCTCCGATCAGGACGCCGCTTTTAGCGCGACGTCCGACGCTTCTTCTCCTGCCTACTGATTCGCAAGGTCTCCGTTCTTGCTCGTGTGCCTGTATGCGTCGAGCACGATGGTTTCGAGTCGCTCTTGCGCCTCGCGGGTGTCAGTCCACCGAAGCAACGAATAGCTGCGGCGGTCACCGCCCACGCTGAACTGCCGCGCGGGGAAGCTGACGTTCTGCCCCTGGCCGTCGCGACTCCTCCAGACCGCGAAGCCCACGAGCTTTAGTCCGTCGAGCTCGCCGCCGTTGAAGTGGATCTCCGCGTCGGCCAACTTGCCGGGCGCGGCGTGGCCGTTCGTCTTGATGATCTGAATGCTGATCGTCGTCATGGTCTGCGCTCCTTCGAGTGATGTCGTGCGGTGCTCACGCGTGTGCGGGCGCCGGAATCTGCAGCCGCTGCCAGAGCCACTGCTGCAGCGTGGTGAAGCCGACGAGGATGGGGTCTGCCGGCATGAGCCGATGTGCCTTCGCGCGGCAGCTCGCGCGCTGCCATCCGAGTTCGGTCGCGTCGATGAGGACGAGTCGTGAGGGTGTCGCTGCCTTCGCGGCGTCGAACCCGTGCTCGTCGACGGCCAGGCCAGCGACATCCTTGAGCGGACCGGCATAGAGCGTGAGCGTGGATGGGGCGTCGAGTGCAGCAGGCGCAGTGGTGACGAACGCGTGGTAGAGGCGCGTCTGCCGACCGATTGTCACCTCGATGCTTGGTGTGATCGATGTGTCGGACATGATGGTTCTCCTTGAAGCGAACAACTCTCCGAATGACCTTCGCAGCCGGGCACAACCCGCCGGGCATCACGTAATTGCCAGGACCGAGGCTCGACCGAGCCGTTCGTCAAGGCCGCAGCCCGCGGAGCGGGTCGCAGCGAAGCGAAGAGCCTTGACGACGGTGAGGCGAGCTCGAGAATCACGGCCGTGATGCCCGGACGCGATCAGCGGCTGCTCGCATTGCCCGATGGACGCCGCCCACGGAACGAGTCCGTGAGCGGCGTATCGGGTGCCTTCGCGCTACGTGCGCTTCGGCGTCCTGCGCGGCCGATCCGTCGGCGCATTGGGCGGCTCCGGATCGGGTGCGGGTGATGCCGGCGTGTCGGCGAGGTCCTTGGACGTCACCTTCACGCCGAGTCGCTTGCTGAACGCGAGCAGGTCGTCACGCTGCCAGCCGTGCCCCAGGGCGAGCGCGATGGCGAGCGCCTGCGGGTAGTGCTTGACCGCGATCCGATCCGGCTTGCCGAGCACGTCGAGGAACACATCGTCCGGCCGGATCTCCTCCAGCAGCAGCCGGAGGAGCATCGGTGACCACGTGAGCTTGGCGGTGCGTTCGGCGATGAGCCGCACGGCACGTGGACGGAGTTCCTTCCGCCACCGCTCCTGTTCGGCGCGCTGCTTGGCCCACGCGTCCTCCTGCTGACGCCGGGCTTCGGCCTGCTCCGCCTCGTCTTCGGTGCGCCGCGGTGCAGCGTCCTTCGGACGGCCCCAGTGCTTGTGGCATGCCTTCTTGGCAATGCAGACCTGGAGGAACGTGCCCTGTCCGTCCCCGAGCACGATCACCCCGGGGCGCGCGTGCTTGCACCGCGCGTTCCCGTCGGCCAGCTTCCAGCTCTTGGCGAGAATCGGCTTTGGGTCGGCCTTGTCGGTGTGGAAGTGCAGGGTCGAGAGCGCGAGCACCGAGGCGT
>CAYRAE010000199.1:0-6921 GCA_964422175.1 uncultured Luteitalea sp.
TCACGGGCAGGAGCGTCCCATGATGTCCAGACAAGTGGTCACCGTAGCAGTACTCGCAGGGTTGCTGGTTGCGTCGCCCGCATTGGCGCAGCGACAGCGGAATCCGGGTGGGGACGGCGGATCCCGAGGCGGAGGCGGCGGTGGCCGTCCGAGCGTCAGTCGGGATGGTGGAGGCGGTCGTCCGAGCGGCGGGCGTTCGTACAGCCAGCCGCAGCCACGCCAGTCGGCGCCACAGGTCTCGCGTCCATCGGCCGCCGGGCCGCGTGGCGGCTCGGGCCGGTACGCCGCGCCTCGGGGCGACGGCGGACGTGGTTACCAGTCAGCGCGACCCGCCACGCCGCAGTACTCGCGTCCCGGCAACGCCGCGCGCGCGGATCGCGGTCGTCCGGCGTACGCGCCGCGCCCCGGGTACTCGGCTCGTCCCGGGTACTCGGCCCGTCCCGGCTACTCGGCGCGTTCCGGGTACTACGGTCGTCCCGGGTATGCCGCTCGTCCGGGCTACGCGGTCCCGCGTGCATACGTCTCGCCGCGTGCCTACAGCTACGGCTACTACGGCCGTCCGCGCTACGTGGCACCGGGCTGGCGTGGTCCCTGGAGCTACAGCGTCATCTCGCCGCGCTTCATCTATCCGCGCGTGCTCGGCTTCGGGTACTGGCAGCCGTACTACTACCGTCCGAGCATCGGCATCGGCGTCTACTACGGCGATGACGGTCTCTACCCGTTCGGTACCGTCCCGACGACGTACTACGACCCGACGCCGGGCGTGACGTACGGGGGGCTGCGCATCACCGACGCGCCTCGCGACGCGCAGGTGTTCGCCGACGACAACTACGTGGGCATCGTCGACGACTTCGACGGCGTCTTCCAGCACCTGAACCTGGAAGCCGGCCCCCACCGCATCGAAATCCATCCCCCGGGCCTCACGCCGATCGCCTTCGACGTCGAGATCCCACCGGGACAGACGGTCACGCTTCGCGCCGAGATGCGCTGAGAAAAGGGGAAAGGGGAAGGGGTTATCCCTTCCCCTTTTCTCTTTGACAGGTCCACAATGTGCCCCGTGGCATACGACATCGGCGTGGTGGGCCTTGGCGTGATGGGGGGCAATCTCGCTCGCAACATCGAGAGCCGGGGGTTCTCGGTGGTCGGGTACGACCTCGATGCGGCGAAGACGCAGGCATTCGCCGCCGGTGACGGGCGGCGCGTCGTCGGGGCGTCGTCGGCGGAGCATCTGGCGCAGTTGCTCGCGCGGCCTCGCAAAGTGCTGCTGATGGTGCCGGCCGGCAAGCCCGTCGACGACGTCATCGCGCACGTCGCCCCGCACCTCGAGCCCGGCGACATCGTGATCGACGCGGGCAACTCCTTCTTCAAGGACACCGATCGCCGCGAAGCGGAACTCGCGGCGCGCGGCCTGCTCTACCTCGGCACCGGCGTGTCGGGTGGTGAAGAGGGCGCGCTGCGCGGGCCCGCGATCATGCCGGGCGGATCGAAGGCGGCGTGGGAGGCCGTGGCGCCGATCCTCGAGGCCATCGCCGCGCGCGCCGACGACGGGCAGCCCTGTGTCGGCCATGTGGGTGTCCGAGGGGCCGGGCACTACGTGAAGATGGTGCACAACGGCATCGAGTACGGCGACATGCAGCTCATCGCCGAGGTCTACGACGTCTTCAGTCGCGGCCTCGGTCTGCGTGCGCCGGAGATCGGCGCGATCTTCGCGGAGTGGAATCGCGGCGAACTGAAGTCGTACCTCGTCGAGATCACCGCCGCCGTCCTCGCGCAGGTCGATCCCGAGACCGGCGGACCGCTCGTCGACGTGATCCTCGACGAGGCGCAACAGAAGGGCACCGGCAAATGGATGAGCCAGAACTCGTTCGACGTCGGCGCCCCGATCCCCACGGTGAATGCGGCGGTGGACTCCAGGCTCATCTCCGCGCAGAAGGCAGCCCGTGTGGCGGCGAGCACGGTGCTCACGGGGCCGAGCGGCACGTTCAGCGGCGATCGCACCGCGCTCATCGACGCGGCTCGGCAGGCGCTCTACGCGAGCAAGGTGTGTTCGTACGCGCAGGGGATGGCGCTGCTGCGGATGGCGTCCGCCGAGTACGGCTACGACGTCGACCCCGGCGACGTCGCACGCATCTGGCGCGCGGGCTGCATCATCCGTGCGACGCTGCTCGAAGACATCCGTGCGGCGTTCGCGCGCGACGCGTCGCTCGTCAACCTGCTCATGGATCCGTCGTTCAGTGCCGCGGTGGCCGAGCGCCAACAGGGCTGGCGTACCTTCGTGCAGACCGCTGTCGGTCTGGGCATTCCCGTGCTCGCCACAGGTGCGTCACTGGCCTACTACGACGCGTTCCGCAGCGCGAGGCTGCCCGCCAACCTCACGCAGGGCCAGCGCGACTACTTCGGCGCCCACACGTACAGGCGCACCGATCGCGACGGCTCGTTCCACACGCAGTGGACCGATGCCTGACGCCCGATGCCCGACGGCCGACGGCCGATGGCCAACGGCCGACGGCTGATGCCCGACCCTACTCCCTGAACTGATCGCCCATGACTCTCTCCGTTCCCGCGCAAGGCTCGCTCGATCTCGTCTCTCTCGGCGCCATCATCCATCGGCTCGATCCGGGTCGGGTCCCGTTCAGGAAAGCGCGCTCGCTCGACATCCACGTGAGCGGCGGCGAGTTCAACGTCGCGGCCAACCTCTCGGACGGCTTCGGGCTGCGCACGGGGATTGCGACGGCGATGGTCAGGTATCCCGTCGGCGATCTGATCGCGGAGCGCGTCAGGGCGATGGGCGTCAAGCCGTTCTACAAGTACTTCGATCACGACGGCGCGCGCGGGCCGAACATGGCCACCGTGTACAGCGATCAGGGCATGGGCGTGCGTCCGCCGGTGGTCTTCTACAACCGCGCCAACGAAGCGGGAGCGCTCCTGAAGCCAGGCGACTTCGACTGGGCCGCCATCTTCGGCGAGGGTGTCCGCTGGTTCCACAGCGGCGGGCTCTTCGCCGCGCTGTCGGAGACGACGGCGGAAGTGATCATCGAAGCGCTGCAGGCGGCGCGCAAGGCTGGCGCCGTCACGTCGTTCGACCTGAACTACCGCGAGAAGCTCTGGAAAGCGCAAGGTGACGTGTCGCGCGCCCCGAAGGTCTTCTCGCGCATCGTCGAGCACGTGGACGTGCTCGTGGGCAACGAGGAGGACCTGCAGAAGGCGCTCGGCGTGAAGGGCCCGGAAGCGGGCAAGGACTCGGCGCTCGACACGAGCGCGTTCTTCGAGACGATCCAGCAGGTCGTGGACAAGTACCCGCACATCAAGGTGGTGGCCACGACGTTGCGCGAGGTCCACACCACCAATCGCCATAGCTGGTCGGCCGTCGCCTGGTTCGGCGGTGAGCGCGTCACCGCGCCCGTGATGCAGCTCGACGTGCTCGATCGCGTAGGCGGCGGCGACGGCTTCGCGTCAGGATTGATTTACGGATTGCTCACCGGCGAATCGCCCGAGCAGAGCGTCCGCCTCGGCTGGGCGCACGGCGCCCTCATCACCACGTTCCCCGGCGACACGACGATGGCGACGGTGGAGGACGTGCGTGCGCTCGCGAAGGGCGGCTCGGCGCGCATCCAGAGGTAGAAGAAGACCGGGCAAGAGGGAAGGCGTGACCGAGTGACCACCAGCAAGAAGGTCATCGCACGGTGCGTCCTGGCCGCGATGGTGGCCGGCACGACCGCCGGCTGTGGCGTGCCGGGGCCGGATGTCGACGGACTGCCGGCGCGCGTGGACTTCGCACTGCACGTCAGGCCGCTGCTGTCGGACAGGTGCTTCATGTGCCATGGCCCCGACGAGGCGGCACGCAAGAGCGAGCTGCGCCTCGACGTCCGTGACGTCGCGTTCGCCCGTTTGTCGTCGGGCCGCACGGCCGTGGTGCCCGGCCGCCCGGGCTCGAGCGAGCTCGTGCGCCGCATCCTCAGCGACGACCCGGCCGTGTTGATGCCGGCGCCGGCGTCGCACCTCTCGCTCACGGACTACGAGAAGGCCCTGCTCGTGCGCTGGATCGATCAGGGCGCGGAGTGGACGCCGCACTGGGCCTACACGCCGCCGTCGATGCCGGACGTGCCCGCCCTGCCCTCGCACGAGTCCGCGAGCAACCCGATCGACGCGTTCATCCAGGCGCCGCTCGCGTCGAAGGGGCTGTCGCCGCAGCCTGAGGCGCCGCGCGACGTCCTCATCCGCCGCGTGTCGCTGGCGCTCACGGGCCTGCCGCCCACGCCGGCGGAGGTCGACGCCTTCGTGAATGACGCGTCACCGAACGCCTACGAATCGCTCGTCGATCGCCTGCTCGCGTCGCCGGCATATGGCGAGCGGATGGCCGAGGAATGGCTCGACATCGCGCGCTTCGCCGACACGCACGGCTATCAGGACGACGTGCCGCGCGACATGTCGCCGTGGCGCGACTGGGTGATCCGCGCCTTCAACGACAACATGCCCGTCGACAGGTTCATCACCTGGCAGATCGCGGGCGACCTGCTGCCCGACGCGACGCGGGAACAGCGCCTCGCCACCGCCTTCAACAGGCACCACATGCAGAGCCAGGAAGGCGGCATCGTGCCCGAGGAGTACCGGGTGGAGTACGTGGCCGATCGCGTGCAGACGCTCGGGCGCGCCTTCCTCGGCGTGACGCTCGACTGCGCGCGCTGTCACGACCACAAGTACGACCCGATCAGCCAGCAGGAATACTTCCAGCTTTTCGCGTTCTTCAACACCGTCAACGAGTCGGGACAGGCGCCGTACTCGGGCATGGCAAGCCCCACGGTGATCCTGCCGTCGCCCGACGCCGAGACGCGGCTCGCGGATCTGCGCGCCAGGCGCGCCGAGCTCGAACCGCAGGTTGCCGTCGAGGCTCCCGCGTACGACGATGGCTTCGCGACATGGTTGCGCACGACGAAAGGCGCCGATCGCCTGCCCGCCAACGATGGCCTCGTGGTGCACCTGCCGCTCGACGACATGCGTCCCGGACGCGTGCTCGTGAAGGACAGGAAGGGCAACGGCACGCTCGTGCCGATGAAGACGTTCGTCAACACGGGCTCGGCGACAGGACCGGCGTTCCTCGGGGGCGATGAGGATCGCGCGCCCGTGACGGTGCCGGGTCGCATCGGCGGCGCGCAGCAATTGCGCGGCGACAGCGAGATCAAGGCACCGCAGGACGCGGCGTTGTTCGACAGGCACCAGCCGTTCTCGCTCGCCACGTGGTTCCGCATAGACGTGGCGGGCACGGCCGGTCCGTTGATCACGCGGTCGGGCAGCTTCGCGAACGGCTACCGCGGATACCTCGTGCGCGTCGAGTCCGACGGCACGGTGAGCGCGGCACTCCACCACGTTGCCCCGGACGACTCGATCGAGATCAGGAGCACGGCGGCCGTCGCACCGGACGAGTGGCGTCACCTCACCGTGACCTACGACGGATCGAGCCGCGCGGCGGGTCTTCGCCTGTTCCTCGACGGACGACCGCTCGCCACGCGCACGCTCGTCGACAACCTCCACCGCAGCCTGTTCAACAGCGGCATCGAAGGACGGCAGATGTCTGGCGCGCCGCTCGGCCTGCGTCTCGGGAGCGTCGGGGAGCTGAGCAAGGAATCCCTGCGTGATGTGAGCGTAGACGACTTCCGCGCATACGCCAGGCAGTTGAGCGCGATTGAAGTCGCGGCGCTCGCCGGTCGCGCCGACGCGCTCGCGAGCCTCGTCGCGAAAGGCTCGACGAACCTGTCGGCCGACGAGCGTGCGGCGCTGCGCGAGCACTACGTCCTGCGCATCGACAAGGCATACCGCGATCGCCTCGCCGAGATCACCACGGTTCGCGGGGAGGAGAACACGATCCTCACCGCGCAGCCCAGCGTCATGGTGATGCGCGAACAGGCGACGCCGCGCAAGACATTCCTCCTCGCGCGCGGTGCGTACGACGCGCCCACCGAGGAAGTCTCACCGGGCACGCCGCAGGCCATCCTGCCGTTTCCAGACGACCTGCCGCGCAACAGGCTCGGTCTTGCGCGCTGGCTGCTCGCCTCGTCGAACCCGCTCACGGCCCGCGTGTTCGTCAATCGCTACTGGGCGCAGGCGTTCGGCCGCGGGCTGGTGGCGACGGTCGAGGACTTCGGCAGTCAGGGCCGGATGCCCAGTCATCCCGAACTCCTCGACTGGCTCGCGACGACGTTCGTGAAGTCCGGCTGGGACGCGAAGGCGATGCAGCGGCTGATCGTGACCTCCGCCACGTATCGCCAGTCGTCGGTGGCCGACGGGCAGGCCCGCGGCATCGATCCGGACAACACCTGGCTCGCGCGCGGGCCATCGTTCCGCATGTCCACCGAGCAGGTTCGCGACAGCGCGCTGGCGGCCAGCGGATTGCTCGTGCGCCACATCGGCGGTCCGAGCGTGTATCCGTATCAGCCGCCCGGCGTGTGGGAAGCGCTCGCGGCTGGCGCGACGTATCCGCAGTCGAAGGGCGAGGCGCTCCATCGGCGCAGCCTCTACACCGCGTGGAAGCGCGCGGCACCGCCGCCCTCGGCCATCGCGTTCGACGCATCCGAGCGCCTCACCTGCATCGTCACGCGGCAGCGGACCAACACGCCGCAGCAGGCACTCATCCTGATGAACGATCCGCAGTTCGTGGAGAGCGCCCGCGTGCTCGCGGAAGATCTCGTCCGCAGCGGGGCGTCGCCCACCGATCGCGTGACGATGGGGTTCAGACGCGTGCTGTCGCGGACCCCATCCTCGTCCGAGGTGGACACGTTGACGCGGCTTCACGCGACAACGCGTCAGCGGTTCGCGTCGGATGCGGACGCGGCGAAGGCACTGCTCGGCACCGGCGAACGGCCGCCAGACAGGGAACTCGACGTCGTCGACGTGGCGGCGTGGACCGTGGTGGTCAACACGATCATG
>CAYRAE010000200.1:0-6896 GCA_964422175.1 uncultured Luteitalea sp.
CTCGACGTGTTCCCTCAGGAGCCCGAGTCCAACGGCGACGAATTCCGATCCGACCTGCGTGGACTCGACAACGTGATCCTGACGCCGCACATCGGCGGGAGCACCGCCGAGGCGCAGGAAGCGATTGGCGTCGAAGTGGCGGAGAAGCTGCTCACCTACAGCAACAACGGCTCGACGCTGTCGGCGGTGAACTTCCCGGAGGTCGCGTTGCCGGGGCATCCCGGCAAGCACCGTTTGCTCCATATCCATCACAATCGCCCGGGCATGCTGTCGCGCATCAACGACGTGTTCTCGGACCATCGCGTCAACGTCGCCGCCCAGTACCTGCAGACCAATCCGCAGATCGGATACGTGGTGATCGATATCGACGCGGGCCCAGACACAGACACGCAGGCGCTGCGCAAGGAACTCGCCGCCCTCGACGGCACGATCCGCTCGAGAGCGATCTACTGACGCAGGAGGCGCCAGAGGTTGCGGCTTACGGGCGTTGTGCACCAGGGTAACGGTGGTCATCCAACGGGCCGGGCTGGCCAGGACCGTTCGGCGTTGAGAGAACGAGGCGCGATATGCGAACAGTTGCTGCGGTAGGACCGATCGTGTTGACGCTCATGCTGGTGGCGTGTGCCGGGAGCGGCGATTCAGGCGCGACGAGCGAGGGGGCGTCGTCGGGTGCGGCGTCTGCTGCGAATTTCGTCGAAGGCAGGGACTACACGGTGCTGGAGCGCGTGCGCTTCATGGATGCGGCCGGGTTCGAGCAGCCGGCCGAGGCGTTCAGCGTGCTGCTGCCGCGCGGGTGGTCGCACGAGGGCGGCGTGGTGTGGAAGGGACTCCAGGAATGTCGCGGCGAGATGGTGGGAGCGCGCTGGAGTGTCACGTCGCCCGATGGCGCGATCCGCTATCAGGTGTTGCCCGTCCACGTCTGGGGATCGGCGTCCGATCCGACACATCTGCAGTTGATGCACATGGCGCGGCAGCAGGGTGGCTGCGAAGTGGGTGGTGTCGTCGATGCGACGCAGTACCTGCGCGACGTGTTCCTGCCGCGTGAGTTGCAGGGCGCCACGATCGTCGACGTGCGCGACAACGCACCGGCGACGCAGGCGCTGCGGGACGGCATCCGGCAGAACTACGCCGCGCTCACGCAATACAACGCCGGCGGGCGATCGGAGTTCTCGGCCGATGCCGTCATCGCGAATCTCTCCTGGCCCGATGGCACCGAAGGCATCGCGCTCGTCTCCGTGTTCAACGGCGTGACGACGACGGTGAATCCGTATACGGGGATGGCGCAGCAGCTGACCAACAGCAACGCGCCCGAGCGAAGCGTGCTTCGCTTCCCGGCGTCGCGCCGGGCGGAAGCCGAGGCGATCCTGGCCAACATCAAGTCGAGCTATCGCACCAACCCGGAGTGGCAGACGGCGATCAACGACTACTTCGTACGGATGCGCCAACAGCAGGACGTGATCCACCATCAGCGCATGCAGGCGCTTGCCGCGCAAACGGCGGCCAACACGCGCGCGCATCAGCAGCGGATGGCTGACATCCAGCGACAGGGTGCCGCCAATACGCAGCGGTTCGAGCAGCGCATGGCCGCCATGGACGCCAACATGCGGAGCTGGGAAGCGCAGCAGAGCAGCCAGGATCGGATGCACACGACGTTCGTGCAGTCGATCCGAGAGGTGCAGACATGGCAGGGTGGCGATGGCAAGGTCGAGTTGAGCAGCGGCTACGACCAGGCCTGGAGCCGCGGCGATGGCACCTACATCCTCAGCAACTCCCCCTCATTCGATCCGCGCGCCGTGTTGCAGGACCAGCAGTGGCAGGAGTTGAAACCGGCGAAACCGTAGAGGCCGGGCTCGAGAGCCGGCCCTACCACCTGCACCGTACCAGCCCTGCCATCTGCGTCGATAGGCAGGGTCGGCCCTCCGGGCCCGACCGTGGGGCTAGCGCTCCAGCGACAGCGAGCCTGGCAGCGCGCCTTCGAGTTCGAGGAGGAAGCGCTTGGTAGGCAGGCCGCCGCCGAAGCCTGTCAGCGATCCGTCCGTGCCGATCACGCGATGGCAGGGGAGCACGATGGGCAGGGGATTGCGTCCGTTCGCGGCTCCGACGGCGCGTGATGCGGCGGGACGACCGACGCGCGTGGCCAGCGTCGCGTAACTGATCGTTTCGCCATACGGGATCGTGGCGAGCGTCAGCCACACCTGCGTCTGGAACGCCGTCCCCACAGGCGCGAGCGGCAGGTCGAACGTCCGGCGCGTGCCGGCGAAGTACTCCGCCAGCTGCACGGTCGCCAGGTCCAGCAGGCGATGCGATCCCCGCTGCCACTCGGCTGTGCGCAGGACCGGGTGCGTCGGCGCGTTGAACTCCACCGCGTGCAGGCCGGCATCGGAGGCGGCGAGCAGGAGCGGACCGACGGGGCTGTCGATGGTCGTGTGAGTGATGGTCATGCGGATCTCCACAGGTAGAGCACGGCATAGGCGCGCCACGGGCGCCAGGCGTCGGCCAGGTGCCGCACCGCGCTCGTTGTCAGCGCATCGCCGTTGTCGCCGAGTGCGCGACGCACGATGAGATCGCCCGCGGGGCACGCCTCAGGATGCGACAGCGCGCGCATGGCGATGTAGTGCGCGGTCCAGTCGCCGACCCCCGGGACGGCCGTCCATCGCGTGACGAACGTGTCGAGCGGCGTGCCTGGTGCGATCGGCAGCGTGCCGTTGGCCACACCGCGAGCCACGGCGCGGAGCGCGCGGGCACGATCGCGCGTCAGCCCGATGCCGTCGAGATCGGTGTCGGCAAGCGTCGATGCGGAGGGAAAGACGTGCGTGAAGCCATGGGCGTGGAACGTCTCCGGCAACGGCGTGCCATGACGATGGAGGACACGGGTCGCGAGCGTCCTGGCCGCGGCCACGCTGACTTGTTGTCCGAGAAGCGCGCGGGCGGCCACCTCCATGCCGTCCCACGCGCCGGGCACCCTGATGCCTGGCGTGTGCGCGAGCGGCCGGCGCAGGCGCGGCGAGCGACGCAACACTGCGGCGATGGCCGCTGGGTCGGCGTCGAGATCGAACATGCGCCGCACGCGTGACACGATCGGCAGCAGCAGCGCGGGTCGTGCCCCGTGGAGTTCGAGGCGAAGCGCGTGCGCGCTCGACCCGCCGGACCCGTCCCACGCGCTCACGCGAAACCAGGCGGGGCCGTCGGCCGCGATGAACGCGCGCGCGTAGCTGTCGGCGGTGACGACATCGAGTCCGGGCAGCGCGCGGTCGCGCAGGAACGAGAGGAGCGCCTCGAACGCGTAAGGCGGACGATACGCAAGCCGGAGGACGAGGCCCCCATCCGGCGTGGCCGTCTCGCGTGCCGATCGGCGGATGTCGCGCGGCGACAGCCCGTACGCATCACGAAGCGTCGTCTGGAACCGCCGTACGCTGTTGAACCCCGCCGCCATCGCCACGTCGAGGATGGGGAGGGTCGTCTCGGTGAGGAGCTGTTTGGCGAGCAGGAGCCGTCGCGTGCCGTGAACGCCGGCGGGCGACACGCCGAGGCGATCGATGAACAGCCGGCGCAGGTGTCGCTCGCTCAAGGCGAGATCGTCGGCCAGGGAGCGCAACGGCGCTTCTGTCAGCGCGCCATCCTCGATCCGGGCCAGGCCCTGCGCCACCACATCGTCGGCGTGGCGCCAGGCGCCGTCGCCGGGCGCGAGTTCGGGACGGCATCGCAGGCACGGCCTGAAACCGGCCGCCTCGCAGGCCGCCGCGCTGGGCAAGTACCTGATGTGCCGCGGACGCGGCGCCGGCGCCGGACACACGGGCCGGCAGTAGATGCCCGTCGACGTCACGGCCGTGAAGAACAGCCCATCGAAACGTGCGTCACGGCTCAGGCGCGCCTGTTCGCAGACCTGAGGATCGAGCGACGATGCGGACACGGAGGAGGCCGACACACGAGCAGCCTAGCATCGTGGTGCCGGCCAGACACGCCGTTTTCGGACATGAATGCCGCGCAGGCGGAAGCCGGCGCGCGTGTCAGTGTGCGAGGAACGTCTTCACGCCGTTCATGAACATCTGCACGGCCACCATCACGAGCAGCATGCCCATGAGGCGTTCGATAGCGATGAGTCCGCGTTCGCGCAGGAGCCTGTAGAAGAAGGTCGACGACATCAGGATGACGCCGCTGATCGCCCACGCCACGGTCACTGCAAGAAGCAGCGCGCCGCCCTGCGAACCTGCCGATCGCTGGAGGAGCAGCACCGCCGCGAGCGTGGATGGCCCGGCGAACAACGGCACGGCCAGCGGCACGATGAACGGCTCGCCCTGCGGCGTGTCTCCGGCCTGACTCCGTTCGTCGGGGAAGATCATCCGCAGCGCGATCAGGAACAGCACGATGCCGCCCGCGATGCTGATGGTCTCGGCAGAGAGTCCGAGAAACGTCAACAGCTGGTTACCGAGAAACAGGAACACGAGCAGCACGAGGTAGGCGATCGCAATCTCGCGCACGAGCACGCGGCGCCGCCGCTCGGCAGGCACGTCCTTGAGCACCGACAGGAACAGGGGGATGTTCCCGAGCGGGTCCATGATGATGAACAGCGTGACGACAGCCTGAAAAATGTCCATGCCTCACCCGGGCTGTTGCGCCTGCACGCGATCGATGATGCCTTTGACTGTCCCCGTAGGCCGTGAGCCATAAGCCCTACGCCGCCGGCTGCCTCGTCATCGCGTCGTCCGCGCGTGGCACTCGCCGCACGTGGCGAGCATCCTGCCGTAGACATCAGCGCGGTCCCTGGTGCGTTGGGCCTGCGCGGCCCTGCCTGTGAGCGTGGCGAGTGCGGTCTCGGCGTCGCGCATCGCGCGACGCAAGCGGGCCGGCACCTGCGCATCGTCCACGCGTGGACTGGCGAGCAGGCGTACGCCCGAGACCCAGCGGTCCTCCGACGGCGCGACGAGTCCTTCGATGAGCGCCGCGGCGGCCTCGTGGTGCAGTTGCATATGACCACGAAGACCGGCTGCCGCAGGAGGCGCACTGTCGCGCGGGACGTCTGCCGTGACGCGCATCGCCCGATGGCACTGACCACACAATCCGAGCACCGAGGCCGTTGCCTGTGCCGCCTGTGCCAGGGTCGTGGCCGTGGCGGCCTGGCGAGCCGTGCGCGTGAAGGCGCCGTGGAACGCCTCGGCGCCGACGGGCATCGGCACCGAGGGACTGCCTTCAGCCAGCATCGCGGCCTGCGTCCTGGCCGTCGCGAGGTCGCCGCGCACCAGGGCGTCGTGGACGGCCATCGTCCGTTCGAAGTGCGCGCGCATGTACGCCGCACGCAAGGGATCCCGCGCGCGATTGCCGTCTGGCTCCTGCGCGCGGAGGCCGATGACTCCCACGAGCAGCGCGAACACCACCGAGGCGCGTCGCATGCCTCATTGAAGCACGAACGCGTGACCGCCGCTGCCGTTCGGATGACGTGTCCGCCGCTGCCCGAAGGGGAGAGGCGGAGATCCGGCGGCTACTTCGTTTCCCAGCTCACGTTCCCGTTGTCGTCGGTCACCGTGACGCCGATGGGGATGGGCGTGCCGTCTGCGGCCGTGGCGCTGCAGTCGAAGCGGTCACCGGATGTGGCCGCCTTCCAACGACCGCCGCACGACACCTTCGCGTCCACCTGCGCCTGTGTTTTCAGGCCCGTGACGATCGACGTCTCGACCTTGGCCAGGTCGAGCAGACCCTCGGTCCGCGTGACCTTCCACGAGACGTTGCCCGTGTCGTCTGTCTGGGTCACGGCGATGGTGAGCGTGCCGCCACCCTTGACATCGCCCACACAGTCGAACGTGTCGCCGGCCTTGACCGGCCGCGTTTCGCCTGGGCACGTCACCTTGTCCAGATCGAGACCGACCTGGCGCGAGACGCCTTCGGTGATCGACGGCGCGATGGATGACACGTTGAGGTTGCGCGTACACGCCGCGAGGGCGCAGACGCCGGAGAGGATGACGACCAGGATACGCATTGACGACCTTTCGAGGCGTGAAGCCATTGCCGGACTCGTGGTCCTGACGCGGCGAAACGTGACACAGCCGCCGACGGGACCTTGTGCAATCCGGGGCTGTCCGACGTTTGACCACTCCAGAGCCCTCGTCCGGGGCGAGCCTGGGAGGCCACATGCCGCGCTTGACGCTCGATCTCGCCATCCACGACGTGGCCGATACGCCCGTGCACGATCCGTCGGTGCAGGTGCGACTCGGCCCGCCCGGCGGCGTGGGAACCGTGAGCACCACCGTGGCGCTCGCAGGCGCGCCCGTGAGGCTCTCGATCGAGGATGGGCCACCGACGACGGCGGGACTGATCCTGCGCGTGACACCGAGTCTCTATCGTGCCGGCGCCGTGACCTGTACCGTCGACGGCGACGGACGCGTCACGCCGATGCGGCCGTTGATGCTGCCACGCCGGCCGTCGCACTGGCAGCCCTCTTTCACCACGTGGCATCGCCTCGCCGATCCGTTCGAGCCACTTCGCGCGGTGCTGAACGACTCGCCGGCCCTGCGCGTCGGTCAGTTCTCCGCCCCCGTCGTGTGTACGGGTGACGTGTTCGACGCCATCGATGCCTCCGACGAATCGCGCGGACTGGCCAAGCAGTGCCTGCTCAATCTCTACGGCCGTCTGCGGGTGGAGAAGGTGCCCGACACGCAGCGGCCATGGTTTGCCTCCGTGCGCGAGTTGCTCCTCGCCACGCGCGAGCGGTTCATCGCCGAGGTCGACGAGGCGTGCTGGGCGGTCGTCCGCGATCTGGCGACGCGCGAGCCCGCGGGGTACAAGTTCGCGCCCGTCAACCTGCACCTCGACAACTTCCGCGCGATTCCGGGCGTGTCTCGCGTGGACCGCGGTGCGAGCGTCAAGACGACGGAGCGGAAGGCGAACCTGCAGTTCTCGGTGGC
>CAYRAE010000201.1:0-6889 GCA_964422175.1 uncultured Luteitalea sp.
CCAGTTCCTGCGGGTGCGAGACGACCTGCGGTGCGTACTGCGTGGCAATCAGCTGACGCCGCGCGTGATCCACCGTGTGCAACAGCAGGGGATAGAGCAGCAGCGACGGCATCAGGATCGCGGCGTAGATCGCGAGCAGGCGTCGGCCCTGCGTGCCTCGACGGAACCAGGCCAGGCCGCGGTTGGTGAACAGCGCGGCCGCTCCCACGCTCGCGACCAGCGCGAACAGCGCAAACGCGGGAACGTCGATCCCACGCGCGGCGACGACTGTCGTTCCAACGAGGAGCGGGACCGTCCACAGCACGAGCGGCCACACGAGACGCCGCCACAGGCTGAGACGTGCGAGCCGCCAGCGCAGGAGCGCCGCACGGAGGACGAGCACACCAGCCCAGAACACGGCCGCGGCCAGCGCCACCAGGCCGAGCACGACGAGCAGCCGGCCCAGCCCGACTGCCGGCCACAGGGCCAGCATGCGGATGTCCAGTTCGGCGTGGCTCACGATGGCCTGCACGAGATACGCGAGCAGGCCCAGCAGGGCCGAGACGATGAGGCCCGCACCCAGTTGCGCAACAGCGAATCGCGCACGGACGCCAACGGCGCCCACTGGCTCACGTCGCGTCAGCCGCCACGCGAGCCGCGTGCGGCGAAGCGGTTCCGCCGAGAGCATGACGCCGGCCAGGAGGAGGAAGGCCGTCGCGAACAGATCGAACGGCGATCGATAGAGCCACGCCAGCAGGTCGAAGGCGCCGGTCGCGGTGTCTGCGGGCTCCAGCAGTGGCGTCGTCCCCACCCAGAGGAGCACTCGCGCGACGTGGAGCGCGAGATACGCGAGTGCCGTGAACGTCCGGTAGTCCTGCTGGGGCAGATGGCGGCGTTCCCAGGCCAGGACGCCCGCGAGCAGCAGCAGCGTGATGGCGAGGCAGATCTCGGCAAGGCCGAACAACCGGCGCCACCATGTCTCACGGAGCGTCCGCAGTTCGGCGTGCGGGATCACGACGTCTGCCAGCGCCGCGCCGCCCGGCGCGTGCAGCGTAATCGTCGCCGCATCGGGCGAGCGCGCGACGCCGCCGATGAGTCGCGGCGTCAGCGTCACCGAGAGCAGGGCGCTGTCGACGCGGGCTTCGAGCGCGTCCTGCGTGTCGACCGGCGATCCCGCCGAGAGCAACTGCTCGGCGGCGAGCGAGCCGATCGTGCGCGTCACGCCGTCGGTGGTGACGTGCACGGGCTCCACGTAGACCAGCCGCAATCCGAGCGCTCCGGGCGCCAGCACGAGGACGGGCCCCCTGTCGTGCCTGGTATCGGGCACTGCCTGCGGACGACCGGCCCACGCGACGGCCAGGCCGTTGGGTGCGGCGACGGTGATGGCCACGTCGGGACCGCTCTGCCGCGCCACGATGTCGACGGCGTCGAACAAGGTCCGCTGATCGCGCGGGGAGGCGTCGAGAGCCGCAATGAGCGTGGGCTGCGCGCGCAACGCTTCGACGGCATGAGCCAGCGCCTCGGCGCGTTCGGCGAAGCGGGTCTGCACGTCGCGTTCGATACGCGCGGCGGTTCCCTCGACGTCGGGTCCCAGACGCCAGAGCACGTACGCGGCGCCCAGGAGCCACAGGCACGCCGTGCTGGCGAGGCCCACGGCCAGCACGCGCCAGATCAGGCTGCGGGAACGGGATTCGGCGCGTGACGGTGACATGCGGCGTCGGGCGATCTTACTCGTGGTTCAGACGGCATCGATGCCGCCTCGGCTGCCGTTCGTCCCGTTCGCTATAGTGGTGGACGCGGCCCGTACCGCAACCGATGCGCATCCCTGCTCTCAAGATCCCGATCAAGCGCGGCGCCCTGCTGGCCGCCGCCAACTGGCCGGTCGTCGTGCTCCAGTTCATCGCGGAGTCGACGTTCAAGATGCTGCTGGCCGTGCCCATCGTCGGCGGGACGTTCCTCGTGGCGCTGGCGCTGAATCAGGACGTGAACGACGTTCTCGGAGACTCGCTGGACCTGCGGTCGAGCGCGACGAGCGTGGCCGCCTCGCTCCTCGAACACCCCATCGCGCTGGTGAGCTTTCTCCTCGCGCTGGGCATCGTCGTGGCGGGTGGGTCGGCGCTGATGTTCATCCTGAAGGGCGGCACGCTGTCCGTGCTGGTCGACGCGCAGCGGCACGCGGGCCCCATCGAGCGGTATCCGATCCGCCTCTCGTTCCTGCGGCGCGCCGCACGAACGGAGATCGACGTCTTCTTCGACGGGACCCGCCGGCTGCGCCGGAGATTCCTGCGGCTTGGCGCGTTCCTGCTCGCCACGTACTTCGTGTCGGGCCTCACGTATCTGTTCGTCATCGTCGCCGGCTATCGCGCGCTCGGCGAGGACGGTTTCCTCGTGGGCTGGACGGTGATCGCCGCAGTGTGCAGCGCGCTGCTCGTGGTCTGGCTGGCACTCGTCAACGCGTCGTACCTGGTGCTGCAGGTGATCATCGCGGCCCGAAACGTCTCGGTGCGCGCGGCTGCCCGGGAAGCGCTGCGGATGCTCCGCGACGATGGGATGCGCGTGATCGGCGTGTTCCTCGTCACTGCCGGTCTGGTGGGGATCGCGACGCTCGCGTCGATCGTGACGACGGCCGGCCTAGGCCTCATCTCGTTCGTCCCGTTCGTCGGCCTGACCGTGCTCCCGCTGCAACTGGCCGCCTGGCTGCTGCGCGGGCTCGTCTTCCAGTACCTCGGCCTCACGTCAGCAGGTGCCTACCTGTTTCTGTACGAGGCCCCGCCGGAGACCGAAGCGCCTGTCGTCGACGGCAGCGAAGTGCCTGCCTGAGCGTCAGGGCTGTGGCGGCGTGATGGCGATGCGCTCGCCCGGCAGGTCGGTGAGCGGCCTGGCCGGCAGGCCGAAGACGTGCTCGAGCGCCACCAGCCGACCGTCGGCCACCGCGGCCACGAGGAAGTCGCCGGGCAGCGTGGCACGACGCACCACGACAGGCACGCCCTCGATCACTTCGAGCCGGTTCTCGGTCAGCGCGAATTCGCCCACTGCCTTGCCCGTGTCGAGGGCGTAGCCGCGGAGGTCGACGGCGATGCCCGCGGCCACCAGCGTGTGGCCCACGCGGAGCGGTCCGGACCGCGGACGCCAGGGCAGAGGCTGCCGCCAGCGCTGCGCCCCATGACCGCGATCGAGCGCGCGCACCACGGTATCGAGCGACGTGAAGAACACGCGTTCGTCGTCGGCAATCGCGTCACCGATCGGATCGGCGCCGGCGCGCCACCGCCACCGTACGCGCCCCTTCGCATCGTCCAGGCAGTAGAAGTGATTGTCTGACGATCCGACGTAGACACGATTGCCGAGTGGCGCGATCGACAGGACGCTCCCGCCGAGGGCGCGCGTCCAGATTGCCGCACCCGTCTCGATGGCGAGCGCCCTGACCATGCCGTCGGGGCCCGGGAGATAGAGCCGGTCGCCATTGATGGCGGGCGGCGCCACGACAGCGGCGCCGAACGTCTGGCGCCAGACGTCGCTGCCGTCGCTGCCGCGCAGCGCCACGACATCGCCGTTCTGCAGCGCCGCAATCACCCAGCCACCTCGCGTCACGAGCGGCGTCGAGACAGGTGCTGCGAGCGAGGTACGCCACAGCTCGCTGCCAGTGGCGGCGTCGAGTGCGTGGATGGCATCGGCGGCGACGACATGGACCCGCGTCTCGTCCACGGCGGGAAGTACGTCGGTCGTCAGATCCGCGCGCCAGATGACACTGCCGGTCGCCGCGTCGACGGCGAGGAGGCCGCCGCCGGTCAGCGGCACGAACACGCGAACATCATCGGTCGCGACTCCGGCCGCTGGTGCCGCCTCGAGTTCGGTGCTCCACCGCACGCGCAGCGGGAAGAAGGGCACGCCGCCAGTGGTGCCCTTCGCGACAGCGGCCTTCGGTGCCGGACGCGGGATCGGCGCGGCGCCGGGTGGCGGGCCCGGTGGCTGCGCGGTCGTCGTGCGCGGACTGGCCATCCACACCAGCAGCGCGTACGCCAAGAAGCTGCGGTGGCGGCTCGAAAGACCGCGACATGTGGTGGTCGACAGACCTGACACGAGGCTATAATACCGGCTTCACGAACAGGGCGAGACGACCCTGTCCCCACGCATGGCCCATCAGACAGTCCTGATCCTCGACTTCGGATCGCAGGTGACGCAGCTCATCGCTCGCCGCGTCCGTGAGGCACACGTCTACTCCGAGATCCACCCCTACGACGTGCCGGCCGAGACCATCAGGCAACTGGCGCCGATCGGCATCATCCTGTCGGGCAGTCACGGCAGCGCCTACGAGGATCACGACCTGCGCGCGCCGGACGTCGTCTGGGAGCTCGGGGTGCCCGTGCTTGGCATCTGCTACGGCATGCAGACGATGGCGGCTCAGCTCGGCGGCGCGGTGACGTGGAGCGATCACCGCGAGTTCGGCTACGCGGAAGTGCGGGCGCACGGGCACACGAAGCTGCTCGACGGCCTCGAAGACTTCCGCACGCCCGACGAGCACGGGATGCTGAAGGTGTGGATGAGCCATGGCGATGCGGTTGCCACGCTGCCGCCGGGCTTCTCCCTGATGGCGTCCACGCCGAGCTGTCCCATCGCGGGCATGGCTGACGAGGCACGCGGCTACTACGCCGTGCAGTTCCATCCCGAAGTCACGCACACCATCCAGGGCCAGGCCATCCTCACGCGATTCGTGCACGACATCTGCGGCGCGCGCGGCGACTGGCGGATGGGTGACTACGTCACCGAAGCCGTCGCACGCATCCGCGAGCAGGTGGGGTCCGACGAAGTGGTGCTCGGCCTCTCGGGTGGTGTGGACTCCAGCGTCGCCGCGGCCCTGATCCATCGCGCGATCGGCGATCAACTCACGTGCGTATTCGTCGATCACGGTCTGCTGCGCCTGAACGAAGCGCAGCTCGTGATGGACATGTTCGCGGGGCGCCTGCATGCCCGCGTCCGCCACGTCGATGCGAGCGAGGCGTTCCTCGCGCAACTGGCCGGCATCACCGATCCGGAAGCCAAGCGGAAGATCATCGGCCGCGAGTTCGTCGAGGTCTTCCAGCGCGAGGCGGGCGCGCTCACGAACGCGACATGGCTCGCGCAGGGCACCATCTACCCCGATGTCGTCGAGTCTGGCGGTGCGAAGACGAAAAAGGCCAAGACGATCAAGAGCCATCACAACGTCGGAGGCCTGCCGGAGACGTTGGGGCTGAAGCTGCTCGAACCGCTGCGCGAGCTGTTCAAGGACGAAGTGCGGGAGCTCGGCCTGGTGCTCGGCCTGCCACCCGACATGGTCTATCGCCATCCGTTCCCCGGCCCCGGCCTCGGCGTACGCATCCTCGGTGAGGTGAAGGCGGAGTACGCCGATCTGTTGCGGCGCGCCGACGACATCTTCATCCAGGAACTCCGCGCCACGATCGACGAGGCCACCGGACGCACGTGGTACGACCTCACGAGTCAGGCGTTCGCGGTCTTCCTGCCCGTGCGCAGCGTGGGCGTGATGGGCGACGGCCGCACCTACGAGTTCGTGGTCGCCCTGCGTGCCGTCCAGACGAGCGACTTCATGACCGCCGACTGGGCGCCGCTCCCGGTGGCTCTTCTCAAGCGCGTCTCCGGCCGCATCATCAACGAGGTGCGCGGCATCAACCGCGTCGTCTACGACGTGAGCAGCAAGCCCCCGAGCACGATCGAATGGGAGTGACGTCTGCGATGCGCGACTTCGTTCACCTTCACCTGCACACCGAATACTCGCTCCTCGACGGCGCCTGCCGCGTCGACGAGCTGATGAAGGAGGCGGCGCGGCTCGGCATGCCGTCGCTGGCCGTCACCGAGCACGGCAACATGTTCTCGTCGGTCGTGTTCTACGACGCGGCGAGAAAGCACGGCATCAAGCCGATTCTCGGCTGCGAGGTGTACGTCGCGCCTGGCGATCGACGCGAGAAGAGCGGCGTTCCCGGCGAGACACAGAACCACCTCGTGCTGCTGGCCGAGACCAACGAGGGCTACCACAACCTGATCAAGCTCGTCTCGTCGGGCTACACCGAAGGCTTCTACTACAAGCCGCGCATCGACAAGGAACTGCTCCAGCAGCACAGCGCGGGACTCATCGGGCTGAGCAGCTGCCTCAAGGGCGAAGTCGCCGAAGGCATCTACAAGGACCGCCTCGACAAGGCGCGCACGGCGGCAGGGCAGTACGGCGAGATTCTCGGGAAGGGCAACTTCTTCCTCGAGATGCAGTACCAGGGCCTGCGCGAGCAGAAGATCGTCAACGACAGCCTCCCGTCGCTGGCGCGCGAGCTCGACCTGCCGATGGTCATCACCAACGATGTCCACTACCTGCGGCACGGCGATCACAAGCCGCACGACATCCTGCTCTGCATCGGCACGGGCAAGAGTGTCAGCGACGCGCACCGCCTGAAGTACGGCTCCGACGAGTTCTTCCTGAAGACGCCCGAGCAGATGTGGGACCGGTTCGGCGAGTATCCGGACGCGCTCACCAACACCGCGCGCATCGCCGACCGCTGCCACGTCGATCTCGACTCGAAGGTCTACCACCTGCCGAACTTCGACGTGCCGGCGGGCGAGACGCTCGACGCGCACTTCGAGCGCATGACGCGCGAGGGCTTCATGGCCCGCCTGCCGCGCCTGCGCGCGCTGATGGCGCGCGGCGCGCTGCACCACACGATCGAGGAGTACGAATCGCGGCTCGACTACGAGATCGCGATGATCCGGAAGATGGGGTACACCGGATACTTCCTCATCGTCTGGGACTTCATCAGGTACGCGCGCGAGCAGGGCATTCCCGTGGGTCCGGGCCGCGGATCGGCAGCCGGCAGTGTCGTGGCGTGGTGCCTCAGGATCACCGACGTCGACCCCATCGAGTTCGACCTCATCT
>CAYRAE010000202.1:0-6856 GCA_964422175.1 uncultured Luteitalea sp.
GTGTAGCCGGGCGGCAGGGCGCCGCTCTCGCCGAAGAAGTACTCCTCCATGTGCTTGGCCACGAGATCCTGCGCTTCCTTCTGCCAGGGCATGAGCCGGTACTCGTTGAGGATCATCTTCATGCGCTCTTCCCACATGTCCCAGGCTTCCTGAGACACGTTATCGTAGATGCGCTGGCCCAGTGCTCCAGGCCACGGGGCTTCATCCAATCCCGGGAGTTCCCGTCCCAGTCTCACGCAGTGAACCGTACGCATGCGGACGATCGTACCAGAGCCATCCATGTCGTTCCTCCACCGTCTCCGGTCGTCGCACCGGGCCCTCGTCACGCTTGGCGTGCTCGGCGGCAGCTTCCTCGCCGCCATGGAAGCGACGATCGTCGCCACGGCCATGCCGACCGTCGTCGCGCAGTTCGGCGGGCTCAATCACTACAGTTGGGTGTTCTCGGGCTACATGCTGACGTCCACGGTGACGACGCCGGTCTGGGGACGCATCGCTGACGTGCACGGCCGGCGGCGGCCCTACCTCGTGGCGCTTGCCCTGTTCCTCCTGGGATCGCTGCTGAGTGGCGTCTCCACGTCGATGACGCAACTCATTGCGTTCAGGACGGTACAGGGGATTGGCGCCGGCGGGCTGCTGCCGATCGGCATGGTGATCATCGGCGACATGTACACGCTCACCGAGCGCGCGCGTGCGCAGGCCCTCTTTGCCGGCGTGTGGGGCGTGTCGTCGATCGCCGGGCCGCTCATCGGCGCGATCCTCACCGAGAGCGTGTCGTGGCGGTTGATCTTCTTCATCAACCTCCCGTTCGGCCTCATCCCCGCGATCCTGGTGGGCAAGTACCTCGTCGACAAACTCGGTGAGGGGCGTGGCGGCGTGGACTACGTGGGTGCCGGTGTGCTGATGGGCACCGTGACGGCGCTGATGCTGGCGCTCACGCAAACGGGCATCCCGGACGCATCGCTGTCGCCTGGTGTCGTGAAGGCGTTGTACGCGGTGGCGTTCGTGCTCGCGCTGGTGTTCGTGGCGCTCGAACGTCGTACGACGCACCCGATCCTGCCGCTGTCGCTGCTCGGCGATCGCATGGTGGCGACCACCACGTGTACCGGGACCCTGCTGGGCCTCGCCATCTTCGGTGCGCTCGCGTTCGTGCCGCTCTACGTGCAGTCGGCGCTCGGACGGTCGGCGCGCGAAGCCGGCAGCGTGCTCACACCGCTGCTCCTCGGCTGGGTGGGCATGTCCATCGTCACGGGGCGGATGCTGCCGCGCGTCGGCTTCCGGCCCTTCATCGTCGGCGGACTGGTGTGCGTATCGATCGGCTTCATTGGTCTCGCCATGCTGCAGCCGTCGAGCGGACTGCTCGTGATGCAGGGCTACCTGGGACTCATGGGCATCGGCATGGGCATGACGATGCTCTCGCTGATGCTGGCGGTGCAGAGCGCCGTCGTGCGCGAGCGCCTCGGCGTGGCGACGTCGCTCAGTCAGTTCACGCGCAGCATCGGCGGTGCGATCGGCGTGGCCGCGATGGGGGCGGTCGTCGCGGCGTCGGCGGCGTCGGGCGGGAACTCGCCCGCCGCGCTGGCCGAGGGGCTCCACAGGGCGTTCGTGTTCGGCGCCGTGGTGTCGGTCGTCGCACTCGTCACGGCGTTGTTGGTGCCGCGTGGACTACCTGAGCAAAAACAGACGCCGGTGTAAGAATTACTGTTGGGTTTCACGACATGGATGAGCCGGATGTGCCGGCACGCTCGGCAGGCTCCGGATGCGCGTGGTTTGTCTCGGAATTCGACCCGGCAGGTGGGCGTGCGCTGGCACGCTTGTTGTAACTACCCGGGGGCAGGAAAGGGAGGCGACACCATGAGCAACGAAATGAACATGCCCCAGCAGATTGAGCCGCGCCGCAAGGAGCGTCGTGGGTTCGCGTCCATGTCACCCGAGAAGCAGCGCGAGATTGCCAGCAAGGGCGGTCGTGCGGCGCACATGAAGGGCACGGCGCACGAATGGACCTCCGTCGAGGCGCGTGCGGCGGGTCAGAAGGGCGGCCGTGCGAGCCGCGGCGGCCGTGGCCGTCTGCCGGAAGGGGCACCGACGGAGTAGTGGGAAAGGCCCGTCAGGCCGATCGTATCGACGCGGGGCGTCCGTCAGGACGCCCCGTTGCCGTTTCAGGCTGACGTTGTCGGCCGGACACAACGCAGGCAAGATGGAGGGAGTGACGCCACGATGCATGGGGACGTGTCTGCTGGGCGTGTGGCTCGGCTTCACCCTCTGGACTCCGTCCGCCACGGCTCAGGCCGTCGCCGAGGCACCCGCCGATCGCCGCCTCGAGGTGCGTAAACTCGACATCCTGGGTGTCTCAGGACTTGACGCATCGCAGATCACCGGTGTGCTGGCCACGCGCAAGAGTGGAGGGATCCTGCCCTTCCTCGGCCGCGATCGCTACTTCGATGCGAGGCAACTCCAGTCGGACCTCTACCGCATCATCGCGTTCCTCTCTGACAACGGCTGGCCGCACGCGCGCGTCACGTCGGTGGATGTCGAGCGCGACGAGCGCGCGAAGTCGGTGGACATCACGATCCATGTGGATCAGGGTGAGCCCGTCATCATCGACACGGTCCAGACCTACGGATTCGACGTCCTCTCGCCTGCGGACCAGGAGGCCGTGCAACAGCGCGTGACGCTGGCCGCGGGCCGGCGCCGCGTCCAGGGCGACGTGCGGACGACGCGCACGGCCACGCTCGCCGTACTGCAGGAGCGCGGGTACGCGTACGCGAACGTCCACGTCCTGGAGGGCGAGGGCTCTGCGCCCGGGCACGTGTCGCTGTTCGTCATCGCGGAGCCGGGGCCGGCATCGACGTTCGGCCGCATCACCGTGCGCGGCAACGAGGGGGTGAGCGACGGGCGCGTGAAGTCGCTGCTCGCCATGAAGGAGGGACAGCAGTTCCGCATCAGCCGTGTGGCCGATACGCAGCGTCGTCTGTACAACCGCGAGATCTTCCAGTTCGTGACCGTCAACGCCGACACGAGCGGTCCCGTGGGCGCGCCGGTGCCGGTGGAGGTCGTGCTGACGCAGGCCAAGCCGCGGCGGCTGTCGATCACACCCGGGTACGGCAGTGAGGAGAAGGCGCGCGTCACGACCACGCTGCGCCACCTGAACTTCTTCGGCGGCGCACGCACGGCGCAGACCACGTTCCGGTGGTCGTCGCTCGATCGAGGCTTCCGCGCCAACATCGAGGAGCCGTCGCTCTTCAGACGTGGCGTCTCGATGAGCGTGGGCGGGCAGTACTGGTACGCGAACGAGCCGGCGTACGAACTGACGACCAAGGGCGGGCGCGTCACGTTTGCCAAGGCGCGTGAACGCAGCGATCCCGTGCAGCGCCGGCAGTCGATCACGACGGCGTCGGTGACGTTCGTCAACGAGTTCGAGGACTACACGGTCGCCGAAGCGGCGCTCGTCGACCCCGGCTTCTACGACGACCTCATCGCGCTCGGGCTCAATCCCAACACGGGCCGCGGCAAGGGGCAGCTCCTCGCGTTGTCGGCGGACCTGCAGCACAACACGACGCCCAATCTGATCGACGCGCGTTCCGGGCACCTCTGGAGTTTCCGCGTCGAGCAGGCCGGCGGATGGATGCCCGGCGACTTCGACTACCGCGAGTACATGGCGGAAGTGCGGCAGTACGCGACGATTGGCGGCGTGGTGCTGGCCGGCCGCGCGCGCGCCGGTACGATCGACGCCGAGGGCGTGCTCGCCAGGGGCGTGCCGTTCTTCAAGCGCTACTTCCTCGGCGGATCGTCGAGCCTGCGCGGCTGGGGCCGGTTCGAGGTGTCGCCGCTCACGGTGGGCGGCAATCCGATCGGGGGGCATTCCCTGTTCGAATCGTCTGCGGAGGTCCGTGTTCCGGCGTTCGGACCGATCACGGTCGTGGGCTTCGTCGACGCGGGCAACGTCTGGTACGACAGCTTCGACTTCGACCTGAGCGACCTGCGCGTCTCCGTAGGGCCGGGTCTGCGCTACCGCACGCCCATCGGTCCCATCAGGTTCGACATCGGTTACCAGTTGACGCCCATCGACGGCCTGCTCGTGAGCGGTGAACCCGAGCCGCGCCGCTGGCGTTTCCACTTCAGCATCGGACAGGCGTTCTGATGGCGCGACGTGGACGGCGGGCGGTGCGCGCCCTTGCGGTACTCGCGGTGCTGCTGGTCGGGTTGGTGGTGGTGGGCGGCGTGCTCTCGCAGACGGCGTGGTTCCGGGAGCGCCTGCGGCGTCTCGCCATCCGTCAGGCCGACCGTGCGCTCGAGGGCTCGCTGCAGATCGGATCGATCGAAGGCACGCTCTTCGGCGGCGTCCGCCTGCGCGACGTGTCGGTGCAGCAGGGCGGTGCCACCGTCGTCCGTGTCGGCACCGTCGAATTGCGGTATTCCATCGGCGATCTCCTCTCCGACGGCCGCACCGTGCAGCACCTCGCGATCGACGATGTGGCCGTCGAGGCGGTGCGCACGGCCGACGGCTGGAACGTGGCGCACCTGCTGAAGCCGCGGCCACCGGCCGATCCGAACGCCCCGCGCGCGACGTTCACGCTCCCGGACATCCGCATCACCAACGCGCAGGTCACCGTGCGCGAGACGGGCGTGCCGCAGACCACCGCGATTCCGCGCCGCATCGAGGGACTTGCCTTCGAAGGGGCCGTGGCGAGCAGTCCGCGCGAACTGAGCGTCGACGTCCGGCGCCTGACGTTTCGTGCGGCACAGCCCGACCTCGATCTCCGCTCGCTCGCGGGCCGCTTCGTCAGCGTGCCGTCGGGCTGGCGCTTCCAGTCGATTGCCGCGCGCACCGGTGAATCGGACGTGACAGTCGACGGGACGATGACGCGTGCGGGCGTTGACGCGCCGTGGACGTTCGACATGCGCATCGCGGGGCGTCCGATCTCGCTGCCCGAGATCGAGCGGTTCGTCCCGACGGGCGGCATGGCGCTGCACCCGGAACTGACGGTCGGCGTCTCCGGCACGCTCGACGCGCTCGCGCTCGACGTGGACCTCACGAAGTCGGAGGCCGGTGCGGCGAAGGGGACCGTCACGCTCGACGCGACAGGCCCGGAACGGGGCGTGTCGGGCACGATGAGCGTGGCCGATCTCGATCTCGCGCCGATCGTCGGGGCAGACGAGGCACGTGGACGCATCACGGGCGACACGACGTTCGACCTGCGGTTTCCATCGTCCACGGAGGGGTTCCCGATCGATGGAACCGCGACGTTCACGGGACCTCGCGCGAGTGCGTACGGCTACGAGGCCACGGCCGTCGCGGCGAACGTCAGGCTCGACGGGCCGCGCATCGGGCTCGATGCGTCAGCTACCGCCTACGGATCGAGAGCGACGACGAAAGGCACGATCACGCGTCCCGACGGACGTCAGCGCGAATGGTCGCTGGATCTCGCCGGTCGTATCACGGGACTCGACCTCGGGGCGCTGCCCGCGCACCTGCAGGTTCCCGAACTCGAGTCGGACGTGACAGGCACGTACACGGTGACGGGACCGCTTGGCGCGCTGACGGCGGATGTCACGCTCGCGGCATCGACAGTCGAAGGCGCGTCGCTCACCGAGGGGACCATCGGCCGGTTCGCCCGCACGCCGCGCGGCTTCACGTTCGGTGCGACGGGGACCGTGGCGGGCCTCGACGTCCAGCGGCTCGGCAAGGCGCTCGACGTGCAGGCCATGACCGCCCCCGAACTCGCCGGCATCGTCAACGGGACGTTCGAGGTGACTGGCGAGCAGCGCGGAAGCGAGGGGCTGCGCGTGGACGCGACGGGCACCCTCACGGACACCACCACGTACGGCGGCCGCCTGCCTGACGTGGCCTACACCGTGACGCTCGACAGGGATCGCGTCGACGTCACGGCGAAGGGCGCGATCGAAGGCTTCCCGCTCGAGACGCTCACGGGGACGCCCGCCGCGAGCGGCCTGCTGAAGGGGCGCGTCGACGCAAAGGTCGGCATCCCCGACGTCGGCGCTGTCTCGATCGACGCGATCGAGATCGACGGCACCGTGGCCCTCGACGCGTCGACGCTGTTCGGCGTGCCGTTCACGACGCTGACGGCCGATGTCGCAGTGGCGGAGGGCAAGGCGACAGTGCGACGCCTGGATGGCGTCGGCGATGGTTTTACCGTGTCTGCGAGCGGAGTCGTTGGCCTCGCGCCTGACGCGGCGTCCGACTTGCGGTATCGCGTCGAGGCCGCGTCGCTCGTGCAGCCCGCGAAGGTGGCTGATCTGCCGTTGACCGGCGCGGCGACAACTGAAGGACGCGTCACGGGAACCCGCGCGGATTTCCTCGTCACGGGCACGATTGCCGGAGACCAGGTCGCGTACGAGGATCTCGTCACCGCCGACGCCGTCACGGCGCAGTACGCCGTGCGTGTGCCCGATTGGGATCCGGAGCGCGTCGACGTGCAGGCGTCTGTCGATGGTCAGCGCGTGCAGGTGTCTGGCCAGACGCTGCCTGAGGTGAAAGGCATCGTCGGCTACACCGATCGTCTCGTGCGCTTCGACGTCACCGGCAACGACGCCGTGCGCGACCTCGCGGCCCGTGGGTCAGTGGCGCTCGAAGACGCGATGCAGCGGGTGACGCTCGACGCGGCGGAGGTGTCGCGCAACGGCGTGTCGTGGGCGCTCACGTCAGGCACCACTGCGCGCCTGGACATCACGCCGGCGCAGGTGACGATCGGTGCGCTCGACATCTCGCGCGGCTCGCAGCGCGTGCAGGTGGAGGGGGCCATCGGTCTGGCGGCGGATGCCGAGTCTTCGGTTCGCGTCGAAGCCGTGAACGTGGACATCGGCGATACGCTCGTGCTCGCGGCGCAGGACGTCGATG
>CAYRAE010000203.1:0-6818 GCA_964422175.1 uncultured Luteitalea sp.
TGCGCGTCGGTCATCAGATCCTTGTCGCGTCCGAGATCGCCGATACGCAGCGTCGGTATGCCGGCCTGGCGTGTGCCGAACATGTCGCCAGGCCCGCGAATCGCCAGGTCGCGCTCGGCGATCACGAAGCCATCCGTCGAGTCGGTCATCGCTTTCAGTCGCTCGCGCGCCTCGTCGCCGAGCGGACGCTCGAACAGCAGCACGCAGTAGCTCTGCTCCGCCCCGCGACCGACGCGGCCGCGCAACTGGTGCAGTTGCGCGAGTCCGAAGCGTTCGGCATGCTCGACCACCATCACGCTCGCATTCGGCACATCCACCCCAACCTCAATCACCGTCGTCGTCACGAGGACGTCGATGTCGTGCGCGATGAACGCCTGCATCACGGTCTGCTTCTCCGCCGGCGCGAGCCTGCCGTGCAGCAGACCGACGCGCAGGCCCGCGAGCGGTCCGTCGCGCAGTTCGCGCTCCATCGTGACGGCGGCACGCACGTCGATCTTCTCGCTGTCTTCGATGACGGGCAGCACGACGTACGCCTGGCGTCCCTGCTCGACCTGCTCGCGCACGAACGCGTACGCCTCGTCGCGCCGCGCCTCGGGTCGAGCCGTGGTGCGCACGGGCACGCGCCCCGGTGGCAGGTCAGGGATCACTGACACGTCGAGGTCGCCGTAGGCCGTGAGCATCAGCGTTCGCGGGATCGGCGTGGCCGTCATCACGAGTACGTCGGGGTGCCGCCCTTTCCCGCGCAGGCGCGCGCGCTGGCCCACGCCGAAGCGGTGCTGCTCGTCGATGACGACCAGGCCGAGGCGCTCGAACACGGCGGGCGCCTCCAGCACCGCGTGCGTCCCGACGATGAACTGCGCCTCTCCCGAGGCGATGGCGGCGAGTGCCGTACGACGCGCGACGCTGCGTTGACTGCCTGTGAGCAGCACCGATCGGAACGGCGTGCCCGCCAGTCTGGCGGCGACCGTGCGCGCGTGCTGTTCGGCCAGCAGCTCCGTCGGTGCCATCAGCACCACCTGCAGCCCGTTGGCCATCGCCACGACAGCCGCGATCAGCGCGACGATGGTCTTGCCCGAGCCGACGTCGCCCTGCAGCAGACGGTTCATGGCCGTCGGCCGTTGCAGATCCTCGACGATCTCCTTGAGCGCCGTTCTCTGTCCTTTCGTGAGCGTGAACGGCAGTACCCGTCGTGCGAGCGCACGGATCTCGTCCGAGACGACGATGGCGTGCGGCTTCGCCGTGGTGGTGGCGCGCGCGCGCCTGTCGGCGAGCGCCACCTGAAACAGCACGAACTCTTCGAGGATGAGGCGCACCTGAGCCGGCGTGCGAAATGCGTTCAGCGTATCGACGTCGGTGCCATCCGGCGGGAAGTGCGCGTCGAGCAGCGCCTCGCGCCGCGACGGCAGGCCGCGCAGACGACGCAGGTCGGCCGGCAGCGGATCGGTGATGGTCTCGGGCAGCCGTTCGAGCGCGCGCGCGACGAGATCACGTTGGAGCTTCGGCGTGAGCGGGCCGATGCGCTCGTAGATCGGCACGATACGACCCGTGTGCACGCTCTCACCGTCTTCGACGGCGCGCGCGTCGACGAACTCGTACTGCGGGCTCTGGAACTGTGCGCCCTGGCTGTTCCACTCCACCTTGCCGTGGAGTACCACGCGCTGACCGGGGTGAAAGACCTGCGCGAGGAATCGCTGGTTGAAGAAGACGGCGCGCGCGGTGCCGGTGCCGTCGGCCACCGTCAGTTCGAAGACGGTGAAGCGCGGGCGGCGCGTCGGCTTCACGTGCGTGTCGACGACGTCGCCCGCAATCGTGGCGATGCCGGGGCGCAGCGAGGCGATCGGCACGATGTGCCCGCGGTCCTCGTAGCGCAGCGGGAATCGCAGGAGCAGATCCTCGATGGTATGCAGTCCTGCCGACGCGAGCGCCGCACCGCGCGTGGGGCCCACACCGGGCAGCGCCTCCAGCGGCGCCGACAACGGATCGGCCGCGCTCACTGCAGCACGGTGACCTTGCCCGGCTCGATGCGAAGCTCACGAATCGAGGACGGGAGATCGAACGGGTCGTCGATGTTGACGTCATACCTGGCGACCAGTTGCGAGACGACGGCACGCGGGAGCGGAATACCGCCGAGTTCGGCCGATTCGAGCTGGAACCTGCCGCTGCCGTTCTCGGTGACGAGCCTGCCGCTCACCTTCGCTCCCAGGGTGCCAGAGAGCAGGCGCAGGGGATCGAATCCGTTGTCAACGGGCCGACTCGCGTTCATCGCGTCGATGTCGAGGGTGGTGGAGGCGGCAAGACGATCGCCGCCGAGGATGCGCAACGTGGGCGGCGCGATTCCGGAAGGAATCTCGCTCGTGAGGTAGTACGCCATGTAGGCATTCACTTCGCCTTCCTCGATCACCGTCGCCTGCGTCTCGAGTCGCGGAATCGCGCCGAAGCGTACGATCGCCTCCAGCTTCTGCTGCATCCTGTCGGCGGCCGCGAGGCTCCCCTGCGCGGTGCTGCCGCCTGCGCGCACGCCGACGCCAGCGATCGCCAGCGCTGCCGTGACGAACGCGCACGTGAGCCACCATGTCCGCCGTGCCTGTCGGGATGTGTGCGTCGTACCCACCGAGCGTTTGGAGTCTAGCATCGCGTGTTTGGCCGGACCGCTTGACTTTCGCTTTTTATTTGCATACCTTCGCCACATCGTCGCACAGCCCGCGGTGGACGGCCGCCGAATCGGGTTCGGGCGTCAGGTTCCGGAGAGTGCCAACGTGCAGCCGCTCACGAAACGTCAGCGCGAGATTCTCGACTACCTCAACGACTTCATCCAGCAGCACGGCTATGCGCCGAGTCTGGAAGAGGTCGGCCGCCGCTTCGGACTGTCCTCGCTGGCCACGGTCCACAAGCACCTGACGAACCTGCAGGAGAAGGGGTTCATCAAGCGCGCGTGGAACCGCAGCCGTTCGGTCGAGCTGATTCCGGCGCGCATCGGCGGCCGCGCGCTCGAACTGCCGCTGCTCGGCTATGTGGCAGCCGGCCGCCCCATCGAAGCCATCACGGGCACCGAGACGATCACGGTTCCGGAGGCGCTGGCCGGCAAGCGCGACACGTACGTGCTCCGCGTCAAGGGCGACTCGATGATCGACGAGCAGATCCGTGACGGCGACTTCGTCATCGTCGAGGATCGGAAGACGGCGTCGAATGGCGAGATGGTGATCGCGCTGTTGACGGGATCGGACGTGACCTTGAAGAAGTTCTACAAGGAGCAGGAGCACGTGCGGCTCCAGCCGGCCAACCCGACGATGGCGCCGATCGTGGTGCCGGCGGCCGACGTGCAGGTGCAGGGCGTGGTGATCGGCGTGATGCGGCGATACTGAATGGCATGAGCCAGCCCACGGAGCCTCGCCAGATCAACTTCACGATCGTGCCGGCCGATACGCCGGACGTCCCGCGCGTCTACGCGAACTTCTGCGCGGTGGCCAACACGCCGTTCGACTTCACGCTCACCTTCTGTGAAGTGCAGCCGTTGTCGCCGCAGGACGTGCAGCAGGCCGAGCGGGAGCACGTGGTGCCGGCGCCGGTGAAGGTGAAGGTCGTGGTGCCCGTGCCGTTCATCCCGACGCTGGTGGCGGCGCTCCAGGAGCACATGCGCGCGTTCGGCGAGTCGCAGAAGCAGGGCGCGCCAGGCTGGTCCGGCGGCGACCCGATCCACTGACGTCGCGTCCACACGCCTTGCGGAAGACGTCGCGCCTCTGACGCGCCGAAGAGGTAGGGTCGGCCCTCCGGGCCCGACCCGGTCAGGGCGGCTGTCAGACCCGGCGCCTCCGAAACGTTCTCGTTGTACTTCGCCTTTTGTTTGATACGCCGGCGGAGCTGACGCGATGACTACAACCGGATACCCGAACACGCGCCTCGCACTCGTCCTCCCCGAGTTCCTCGTCGACGTCGAACGGCGATGGGAACAGATCCCCGCCGATGTCCCCCTCGTCGTCGGCGGTGCGGCAGACGGACCGGGTCACGTGATGGCGGCGTGTCGCGTCGCGCGTGAGGCAGGGGTGCGCGTCGGCATGTCGCTGCGCGACGCCGCCGCACTCGTCCCCGGCGCGCGCTTCGTCCCCGGCATCCTGGATCGCTATGCCGAAGCAGCGTCGATGCTGGACGAGCTCGTCCGCCGCTGGTGCAGCGAAGTCGACTGGGTGGCCATCGACACGGCGGTGATCCCCGCGCATGCCGTCGCGGCCGAACCGCTCGCGTCTGCCGCACACGCGATGCAGCGCGCCATTCGCGAGGAGTTGGGCCTGCACTCGGCGGCGGGCATCGCCGGCACGGAGGTCGCGGCGATGGTGGCTGCCGCGCTCGTGTCGCCCTCGGGACATCTGCAGGTGCTGCCCGGATACGACGAGCGGTTCCTCGCGCCGCTGGATGTGCGCTGGCTGCCGGGAGTGTCGGCAGCTGCCCGCGCGCGGCTGGCGGCGAGCGGGATCGAGACGATCGGCGCGCTGGCCGCGCTGTCTGCCACCGATGCCGAAACCATCATCGGGACCGGCTGGTCGAACGCGTGGCGCGCGGCGCGGGCCGAAGAACCGCGTGCGCTCGCGAGCACCTCCCTGCCACGCAGCCTCACGCGGGCCATGCCGCTCACGGGATTCGTCGCGTCAGACGCCGTGCAACTGGCGGCCGAGCATCTGGCGGATCAGGTGTCGCAGCGGCTGCTCCAGATCGGCGCGTTCGCACACGGCTTGACGGTGCGCGTGATGGGCGCGAACCAGCGATTCAGGAGCCGGACCCTGACGTTGCGCGAAGGGACGCACCAGCGCGCCGATCTCGCGCCCGTCGCGCGCACGCTCGCCTCGCAACTCTGGAAGTACGGCGACCCGCCCATTCGCGTGAGCGTCGTGGCGAACGCCCTGTCGGCAGACGGCCCGCAGCTCAGTCTCTTCGACCTCTCGCATGGGGACAAGCGCCCCGCCGGCCGCCGCCTCGCTGGCCTCCGCACGACGCGGAGCTTCCGCGCGCTCGCCGCCGGTTCGATGAGCCGCCCCCGCCGCGCCTCGTAAGGGCCGTGCTCGTCAACCAGTCGTGCAGCCGGTGTAGCTGGCGTGGAAGGCGTTGCCCGTGTAGCCGAGCTCTTTCAATCCGGGCTCGGAGGCGAAGTAGATGCCGGCCACCCAGCCCTTGATGTGCTCGAAGTGATCGCGCAGCGTGGCCGGACCCGCTGGAGGTTCGGGCACCGGAATGGGGTCACCCTTCTTCCACGACACGACGGGCCGGCTCGGCTGGCCGTTGGCGGCTTCGGTCAACAGTTCCACCTGCTGTGCCGGCGGAAGATCCTTGAAGGGCGCTCGCCCCTTTCTGGCTGCCGCACCTTCAATCGCGCCGAGCGCCGTCGAGAAGCGACGCCGCGTCTCGGGTAATTCGACGGCGAGCAGCTTGTCGAGGAACTCCGGCGTGCCCGACGCCGTCGCGCCAGGCACGATGAGCTCCGCCAGCACGACGATGGTCGCGAACTGATGCGGGTCGAGCGCCACGGGCACGTAGGCAGCCGTCGCGGGGCGCGTCCCGGCCGTGCGCGTCTGCTCCGCGACGTGCGCCACATGCGGATGGACCGGATGGTCGTGCGCGATGGCCGCACCAGGCACGGCGATCGACGCGCCAATCCCTGCTGCGAGCGTCTGCAGCGCGGCGCGGCGCGACACGCCGGCATCAGGCACGGACGGAACCATTGGCAGCGTTCGACCTTCCTTCATCGCATCCACTCCTGCGGGACGACGTTCCTGCGTCCGAGATGCGCGCACGATAGCACACGCACCTCCGGACCGTTTGACGCTCGCCTGACGTCGTGCCTATGCTGCGCCAGTCCTTCAACAGGGAGTCGAGAGAGTGGCGCAGGCCGCGCGTGATCAAGCAGGGCAATCGTTCGACGTCATCGTGGTCGGGTCCGGCGCCTCCGGCGGATGGGCGGCCAAGCGACTTTCGGAAGCCGGCGTCACCGTCGCGCTGCTCGACGCCGGCCGCGCGCTCACCGATGCCGACTACAAGGAGCACACGCCCGCGTACACGCTCGACTACCGCAATCGCGCAAACGATCGCATCAGACAGACGCGCGGACGACAGAAGGACTGCTACGCCTGCACCGAGTTCAACTACGACTGGTTCGTCGACGACAACGACGAGCCGTACACGACGCCGAAGGACAAGCCGTTCTCCTGGCAGGGCCGCACGCGCATCATCGGCGGCCGCACGAACATCTGGGGACGCCAGAGCTATCGCTTCAGCGATACGGACTTCAAGGCCGCAAGTCTCGATGGCCACGGCATCGACTGGCCGCTCTCCTACAAGGACGTCGAGCCCTACTACGACCTCGTCGAGGACTACGTCGGGATCTCGGGTCTCGCCGAGCACGACCCGATGCTGCCAGACAGCCGGTTCCATCCGGCGATGGGCTTCAACTGTTCCGAGGTCCACGTGCGCAACGTGTTGAAGCAGTCCTTCAACCGCACGCTGACCATCGGCCGCGCGGCCAACATCACCAGACCGATCAACGGGCGCTCCGCGTGCCACTACTGCGGCCCGTGTGAACGCGGCTGCATGACGCACTCGTACTTCAACTCGGCGTTCACCACCGTGGCCGACGCGTTGAAGACCGGCACGTGCACGCTCATCCAGAACGCGATGGTGTACCAGGTACTGATGGACGGCACCGGCAGGAACGCGCGCGGTGTGTCATACATCGATCGCCGGACGCGCCAGGTGCGCGAGGTCCACGCGCGCGTGGTGATCCTCGCCGCGCAGGCGCTCGAGTCCGTGCGCATCCTGCTGAACAGCCAGCCCGG